>DASRZR010000001.1:0-10709 GCA_035686185.1 Spirochaetia bacterium
CAGCCGCGAAGCTCCTCGGCCAGCTCGCGCGCACCCGGGATCAGGCCCGCGTGCTTGCGCACCGCGCGCAGGAGGCGCGGCTCCAGGTCCTCGTAGAGAGAATCAGCGTCCGCCGGGCACGGGTCGGCGCCGGCCGCGGACTTCCACCGCGCGGCGATCCCGTCATCCGCCAGCAGACGGCGGAGGTGCTCCCGTTTCTCCAGGCCCATCGGACCGCGCGCCTCCTCCATCGTGACGATCACGCCCCGTGCCGCGAACGCTTCCACGATCGAGACCACCGGGGCAAAGCACCCGAAGTCAACGATCGTGCCGGCCCAGTCGAAGATGACGGCCGCGATCCCCGAGTCTTCCCGGTTGGCGCGCTTCAATTCCCGCAGGCCTCACCGGTGGCCGCAAGGTAGCCGCTGCCGCCGCACAGACTGCACTCCCGCCAGCTCCTGCCGGACCAGTCCCAGGCGCGACCGAGGGTCCGGCACTTGGGACACTCGTAGATTCCCACCTCGGCTCCCGGCACGTGGAGGCGGAAGCAGCGCAGGTGGTACAGCCGCCCCTCATCCACGCGAACCACGTCATGGGAGATCTCGTCGCCGCACAGCTCGCAGACGTGCAGCGCGCGGACGGTGGAGAGCACGCTCTTTCGCGACATAGGATCCTCCGCGGCACAACCTACCGCCGTACTGTTAACGCTTCCTTAAGAAACGGAGAGCATTGGGCGAGCCCGAATTACGAGAAAACTCACCCAAAGCTCAGGGGTTTCTCGCACGGGATTCCGATGGTGAGAGGCGATGCGGCGGGTAATCTCTCCTTCCTGGGATTCCATCTGCGAGCGCACGTGGGCGCCGTTCCTTCGGCGACGCCCGCTCCTCGGCCCTCGCATGGTCGTGCGGCGCGTGCGTCCCGGTGACGAGGACTACGACAAGGTGGTGGCGCTGCGCTACCGGGGCTTCGTGGAGAGCGGCTTCGTGGACCCGGAGCGCACGGGGCCGGAGGTGATGAGACTCCCCCGGGACCGGGAATCGATCATCCTGGGGCTGTTCCGCCGGCGCCGGCTGCAGGCCACGGTCACCCTGAACACGATCTCGCCCCGCTTTCCGGGCATGGCCATGGAGCTGGACAAGAGGGTCCGGCTGGACCACGCCCACTTCCGGGACCCGGCGGTCCTGGAGATCACGAAGCTGGTCGTGGACCGCCGGGCCCGCGGCCGGCGGGCCGCCCTGGCCCTGCTGTACGTCTGCAGCCTGATCGCGCGGACGCTGGGCAAGGTCCACCTGTGGCAGGTCTCCCGGGACGTGCCCTCCGACGTGAGCTGGCGGGTAGGCCTGGGGTTCGACTACTCCGTGGCCGGCCCGTTCATCGATCCTGATCTGAACGACATGCCGTCCCGGGTCGGGTACCTGTACCTGCCGGCGGTAGACGAGAACCCGCGCGTTCCCGGTTTCATCAAGGAAATCTACCGGGACGCCCTCAACGCGCCGTTGCAGGATATCAGCGCGTGAGCGTCGTCCGGCCGAGTCCTCACCCGGTTGTGGCGGCGCTGGTCCGCGTCGTGCTCATGCCCTGGCTTTCCCGGCGGGCGCGGCTGTCCACCGAGGGGCTGAGGGAGGTTCAGTCCCTGCAAGCCCCGTTCATCGTCGTTGCCAACCACGTGAGCTTCTGGGACCCGTTCTGGGTGGCGGCCTGCGTGAGACAGCCGGTGCAGTTCGTGGCATCCGACAACCTGTTCCGCACGCCCCTGCTCGGCACTGCCATGAAGCTTCTCGGGGCCATTCCCAAGACAAAGCTGATGAATGACCTCGACACGGTCCGGCTCATCCACGAGGTGCTCCGGGCCGGCGGCGTGGTCGGGATCTTCCCTGAAGGCTCGCGCAGCGACGACGGCCGCAGCTCGGACCTGATTCCCGCCGTGGCCCGTCTCGTGCGCCGGATGAGGGTCCCGGTTCTCGGGGCCCGCATCATGGGCGGGTACCTGTCCCGGCCGCGTTGGGCGCGGCATGCCCGGCGGGGGAGCGTGCGGATCGCCTGGAAGCTCCTGCTCGCCCCGGACGAGGCCCGGGCCGCGGAGGACGAGCAGGTCCTGGCCACGATGCGCCGTCACCTCACCTGGGACGAAACCGCGTGGCAGCGCACGCGCATGGCGCGCTACCCGGGCCGAAGGCCGGCCGAGTACCTGGAGCGGCTCCTGTTCGTCTGCCCGCACTGCCGCTCGTTGTCCAGCCTCCGGTCGCAGGACGACCGCCTGCGCTGCACGGTGTGCGAGTACGCCGTGAGGCTGACCGAGTACGGGTTCTTCGAGCCCTGCACGAGCCCGCTGTACTTCGACAACCCCGCGGACTGGAACGCGTGGCAGCTTCCCGTCCTGGACCGGATCCTCGGCTCCGAGGCGGCCTTCGGGGAGTTCATCTTCCAGGAGAAGCCGTGCCGGCTCCTCGTGGGCTGGCGGTCCCGGCCGCTGCGGACCATGGAACGGGGCACGGCCCGCCTGTGCCGGCAGCGGATCGTGTTCCACGGGGACTCGGGGCTTGCCTGGAGCTTCTCGCTGTCCGGCGTACAGGGCATGAACGTCCAGAACCGGGAGAAGCTGGAGTTCTACCATGAGAGGGTCCTGTACCGCCTTGATTTCCTTGACCCCCGCGCATCCCCCTACAAGTGGGTGCGCGCCGTGGAGTCCCTCGTGAGGGCCGGCCGGCACGTGGAGACGGGGTGGACGGATCAGGTCAGAAGCCGGATGCGGGTGAACACGTACTGAAGCCGGTCCTGCTTGATGACCGCCCGGTAGTAACTGGTGGCTCCCAGCCGCTCGGCGGGCCGGCCGTCCTCGCTCATGTGGCGCTCGCTGCGCTCCCGGTCGAACCAGTGCACCAGCGCGATCTGGCCGCCGGCAATCTCGATGGCGGTGAACCCGCGCTTGCCCGTGGCGCACCCGGAGTTGAACAGGCAGGGGATGCTGATCTGCTCGTTGTACAGGCTGCTGCGCAGGCCGTTCTCCCGGTCCCTGTCCCACAACCTCTCCAGCTCCTGCCGGCAGGCGGAGATGGCGGACTCGATGTCAGCGCGGGCGCCGGCAGAGGCGGAAGAATGGTCGCGACAGAGCTGCTCGATGCGGAAGCGCAGCGTGTCGATCTTCGAAAGAGACTCGAACAGCGGCCGGTGGGTGTGCCCGATGACGGAGACGACCTTCCGGCTCCGTGAGAAATCGTAGACCCGGTGCTCCGTGAGGTACTTCTTGCTGCTCTCGTACATCACCGGCACGTTGGGGATCCGGAGGCGGTGCGCCACGTGGCGCAGGAAGAAGCCGGCCACGGCGTTGAAACGCTCGAAGAAGATCGTGGCCTGGTGGCCGTGGAACAGCAGCAGGGAGTCTCCCTCGAAGGTGAGCCGCACGGAGCTCAGGAGCGGCCCGGCCCGCCCGGCGGCAACGTCGGGCAGCGTCTCGTCGTGGTTTCCCACGATACGGTACAGTGCCGTGCGCCGGCGGAAATCCTCGAACAGCGCCAGCAGGTCTGCCCAGCGCGCGCGGATGGAATCGTAGCGGAACCGCTGAAGCTCCTCGATGTCGCCGTTGAGCACCAGGCTGAACCCCGCCGGCAGGTAGTGCTCCCGAAGCGCCTCCTCCACGAGCCCGGCGTTGTGCCGGAAGTCGTCCCGCGCGCCGCCGTCACCCAGGTGCAGGTCGCTCAGCACCACCACGCGGTCCCCGGGACCCAGCGGCACCCGCGGCGCGTCGTCCAGGAGCTTCTGGAGCGTCCCTTCGATGGACCGCGTGTAGGCCGGGCCGGGGGCCACCCGTCTACTCCCGGCTCACGAGCGCTTCGCCAAGAAGCGTCACCAGGTCATGGATGCGTTTGAGGTCCTTGGCCCGGCCCCGACTGGGGCGGAGCGCGTGGGCCTTCAGGCGCTGCACCATCTTCTTCACCAGGCGCGGTTCCGGAAGGAGGTGGCTGGCGTCCGGAGCGCCGGCACGGGACAGCGTGTGCACGATCTCATCGATGCGCCCCTTCATGCCCAGGCTGAACTGCTCCGTGGACTCGTCCACCCGGGAGCGCAGGAGCGCCAGCTCCCGGATGAGCACGGCCATGGCGTCATCGTCCAGCCCCTGCTCTCCCTTCCTTTCTCCCTTGTGTGTCACGGCTTCCTCCCCGCCGCGGCGCGCACTTCTTCCCAGAGATCCACGAACCACCGGCTGGCCGGCGAGCGCGGCCGGTAGACCACGACGGGACGACGCGTCAGCGCCATCCGCTCGATGTCGGACAGGGAGGGGATGATGGCGCGGCAGACGCGCTTCTCCCGGGCGGCGAACACCTCCATCGTTGTTCGATGGATGCGGCGGCGCCTCTCCACGAGGGAAAAGAACGGCAGGAGCCGTCCCGTGTCCAGCCCCTTGCGATGAAAGAACACCACGATCTCTTCGAAGGTACGAAGGGAAAGCGGCGTCGGCACTACCGGGACGAGCACGAGGTCCGCCGCGTGGAACACGTTCTCTGATAGAAGGGAAATGCCGGGCGGGCAGTCGAGAAAGACCCAGCGATAAGAATGCGAAAGATGGGCAAGCAGCCCGGCGAGGACCCGCCGGGGATGCGGACGGGTGCCCAGGTGCAGGTCAAGCCGTCGGTATGAGAAACGCGCGGGAACCAGGTCAAGACGCGGGACCTTCGTGGCTTCCGCAAGGTCCTGCAGCCTCTCCCGTCCTTTCACGAGGCGCCCGCTGCCCCGGCCGCTCTCCCCGGGGTGACCCAGGTAGTAGCCGGCCGCTCCCTGCGGGTCCAGGTCCCACAGGAGCGCAGGCTCGCCGCCGATCGCCGCCAGGCAGGCCAGGCAGACCGCCGTGGTGGACTTGCCCACCCCGCCCTTGATGTTGTACACGCCGATGGTCACCACGGCGCGCGGCTCCCCCTTGTCGGCTTGCGCGGTGGAGTGCCCGGCTCGACGCCGGGAGGGCCCGAACGGACGGAGGCGCCCGCGCGACGGGCGGAAGAAAGGAGCTGGGCCGCCGACTCCCAGCGGCGAGCGAACACCTTGCGCTGTGACTGCTGGACGTCCCGCTGGACCTGCAGGAGAGCCCCCATGGAGAGAAGAAGCTCGTCGGACCGGACGTCCGAAGGAAGCTCCTCCACGATCCCGGAAAGAACTCGAACCGCGGTGGCGGCATCCTGGTGCAGGCCGAGGCAGTCCTGGTAGGCGACAAATGAATCGATGAGGTTCCCGGCCGCGGCGTCCAGCAGCGGACGGAAGAACTCAAAGGTATATCGCAGGCGCTTGAACAGTATCCGCACCCCGTGCAGCTCCGCATCGGAAAGAGTCTCGGCCGGCCGCTCCGCCCAGGGGGCGAGCTTGCGCAGCGCCTTGTCGATGCGCCGGCGCGCGAACACGCCCGCCGGGAGGTCGCCGACCCCCTCCGGCGGACGCGCCTCATCGCCGGTGGCCTCGATGCGCGACAGCAGCAGTGCAAAGCGCTCCGACTCGAGCGCGGGAACCAGCTCGGCCAGCGCCCGCGCCCGCCGGGCGCCGATCTGCCTCTGCAGAAGGCCCGCGAACTCGTTCGGGGCGCGCGTCAGGGCAACCTGGGCCGCCAGCCGGGAAGAAAGCACGTCCAGGTCCCGGACGGCACCGAGCAGTCCCGCGATCCAGCGCAGCTCGTCGCGAAGCGCGTCCCGCGCGGATGGCTCCAGGAGAGCCGAGAAAACGCGGCAGGCGCTTCGCGCCCGGCGGGTGGCCACGCGCAGGTCGTGGACAAACTCGACATCGAGGTCGCGGACCGCGCCGGGGGCGTTCATCCTCATGCGCCAGGCTTCCCCGCGGAGCACCTTGCGGCAGGCCTGGGCCGCCGTGTCCCCGGCGGCCGGGCGAAGATCGCGGGGGGGCGCCGCGCCGGGCGCGGTGAGCCCCAGCAGGGCAAGCCCTTTTTCCAGCAGCGTCTCGCGCGCCGGCCGGAAGCCGAGCCGGTCCTGCAGCAGGCCGCAGAAGTACGCAAGCGGAACGGCCGGGCCCGAGACGGTGGCCCGCAGGAGCGTTCGCGGCGGAGCCGGCAACAGGGAGGAGCGGACGGTCCACAGCCGGCTGCGCAGCCGAAGCGGCTCCATGGCCAGGCCGGTCAACGCGTAGTCGGTCTGCACAAGGGAGGCCGCGAGCATCGGAATGCCGGGGTGCTCCGCCGGCACGGTGCCCAGCACATCCCCGATCGGCCCTTCCAGCGGTACGGCCTCCCGGGGGCCGGGCTCCTCCGCCCGCAGCCGACCGTCTTCCCGCAGGCGCCAGGTGCGGGAAGCCCGTGACCAGGACAGGGTGTAGCCGTTCTTCATGAACGCGCCATCATGCGTATCGAAGAACTCCACCTCGTCCTCGGTCTGACGGCGCACCCGCGCGGCATACCCCAGCCCCGACGCGGCTGCCGGCAGGTCCAGGGTCCCGTCCGGGCCGTCCAGCACCGCAGAGACGGTTCGCGCGGAACCGGTGGTTGCCCCGCCAGGGCCGGGGCTTTTCTCATCGCCGTCCTGAACGACCTGCAGGGCACGCTCGAACTTCGAGATCCCGGACGGGTGCAGGCCCAGCGTGTCCCGCACCCAGGCGGTCATGGCGGCGAGGTCAGCCTCAGTGCCACCGGAGGCAAGCTCGATCTCCAGCTCGGTCCACCGGCGGGAGCCGCTTCCCATGACCAGGCTCACGCGGTCCAGGCTGGCCACCGCCACACGTCGGTCTCCGTCCACCACGTCCCGCAGGAGCCGATCCTGCCCCAGGCTGAAGAGGAGGATGAGCGGTTCCCCGCCCGAGAGTTCCTGGAGCCGCTCCGGCGTGGCCTCGACTTCTTCCCTCCGGTGGACCTCGACGCCGGGCCCGGAGGCTCGGTTCACCGATTTCAGCGTGCGTTCCCGCCTGCCGTCTTCCTCCCGGTGCCGGCACGCGTAGCCGGCGGCCAGTAGCGCGCGCGATTCCGTGTCCAGGTAATCGTCCCGAATGGAGACCGAATGGCCTTCCCGCAGGGTGTAGGTGCCCAGGCGCGAGAGCAGGCGTATCTCCCGGGCCGAGGCCGGGTCCGGGACGATGAACTTGGCCTCGATCTCGGTTCCCATGGCTGCCTGTCTCAGGTTTCCGGGGCAAGAACCCGGGGAGGCAGGAGCCACACGAGAATGCCTTCCCGGGAGCCCGGGTGGCGCAGGTCAACTCGCGCCACGCCGCCTTTCTTGCATTCCACCAGGCCGCCGCCGATGCAGGCGGATATCACGGCGCTGAAATCCGGCTCGTGGCCGACCAGGAGAAGGGCCTGGCGGTCCCGGTGGTCCTGCAGGATGCCCGCCAGGTCGCCCGCGTCAAACCCGGGCTCAAGGCGCTTGTCTTCGATCACGCGGTCCGGGATGCCCAGGCCGCGCGCCGCGATTTCCGCCGTCTGTCGGGCGCGGACCAGGGGCGAGGTGAGCACGACCTCCGCGGGGATGCGAAGCCGGGCGAGCGCGGCGGCCTCCTTCTCCATGCGAGCCACGCCCTCCGGGCTCAGCGGCCGGGTGGCGTCGCTGCCTTTCCACCCTTCCCGGGAGCCCGCGTCCCCGTGCCGCAGGAAATACAGCTCCATGTCATATCCTCGCGGCCGCCGGCCGCAACTGCAGCAGCTCGAGCTGGGCGTCCACGTGCTCGCTGCCGGTGGCGCGGCCGTACGTCCCGTCCGACTTCATGATCCGTGCCTTGACCGTGTCCCGCAGGTAGAGGTCCAGGATGTCCGTGCGGATGTGAGCCACCAGCCTCTGGTCCAGCACGGGGAACAGGATCTCCACGCGCCGGTCCAGGTTGCGACCCATCAGGTCGGCGCTTCCGAGGAACACCTCGTGCTTGCCGGCGTTTCGGAACCAGAAGATGCGGCTGTGCTCCAGGAACCTGCCGACCACGCTGCGGACCTGAATGGTGTCGCTCACGTCCGGCACCCCCGGCCGCAGGCAGCACATGCCCCTCACCACCAGGTCGATCCGCACGCCCGCCCGGGAAGCATCGTAGAGGAGCTGGATCATCGCCGGGTCCACCAGCGCGTTGATCTTGAAGATCAGGTGCCCTTCCCGTCCCGAACGGGCGTGCTCCATCTCGCGGCGGATGAGCACCTCCAGCCCGCTTCTCAGGCCGATGGGCGCCACGAGGAACCGGCGGTATTCCCTCTTGTCCGAGTAGCCGGTGAGGTAGTTGAACACGTCGGAAGCATCGGCCCCGATCCCGTCATCGCACGTGAACAGCCCGAGGTCGGTGTACTGGCGGGCCGTGACCGCGTTGTAGTTTCCCGTGGACAGGTGCACGTAGCGGCGGAGGCGGTCCGGCTCCTGGCGCACTACGAGCGCGATCTTGGAGTGGGTCTTCAGTCCGAGCAATCCGTAGACCACGTGCACGCCTTCACTCTCCAGCGCCCGCGCCCACTCGATGTTGCTCTCCTCGTCAAAGCGCGCCTTCAGCTCCACGAGCACGGCCACCTGCTTGCCGTGGCGCACGGCCTCCAGAAGGGCGTTCACCACCGGGGAGTTCTGGCCGACGCGGTACAGCGTCTGCTTGATGGCGAGCACGGCGGGGTCCCGGGCCGCGGCCTCCAGGAACTCCACCACCGGGTCGAAGGAATCGTAGGGGTGGTGCAGGAGGATGTCCTGCCGCCGGATGGCCGCAAAGATGTCCCCGTCCACCTCCTGCAGCAGCGGGGCCAGCGCGGGCACGAACGGGGGGAACTTCAGGTCGCGACGGTCCAGGCCGTGGAGCTGATCGAGGTCGCTCATCCCCAGCGGGGGATCCATCGTGTAGACGTCGCGGGAGCTCACCTCGAGGTTCTCGGAGAGAATCTGGCGAACCTCCGACGGCATGGCCGGATCCACGGTCAGCCGTACCACACGGCCGAAGCGGCGCTGGCGGACGCCCTTCTCTATCGTCTCCAGCAGGTCCTCCGCCTCCAGCTCCTGGATGGAGACCTCCGCGTCCCGGGTGACGCGGAACGGATGGCTCTGCACCACTTCCATGCCCGGAAACAACGTGGCAACGTTGGCGGCCACGAGCTGCTCCAGCAGGAGGAACTCGTGCGCCGGCTCCCGGCCTTCCCGTTGCGCAGAGGAAGGCATCTCCAGGAAACGCGGCAGCGTCGCCGGCAGCTTCACACGGGCGAATCTCTCCGCCCCGGCCGCGTCCCGGATGACAAGCGCGAGGTTCAGGCTCATGTTGGAGATGTGAGGAAACGGCCGCCCGGGGTCTACTGCCAGCGGCGTCAGGACCGGAAAGATCACCTGCTGGAAATAGTGGTCCGCTTCCGCCTTCTGCTCCGGGCTCAGCGCCGTGTAGGGGAGGACGCGGATGTGCTCTGCTTCCAGCACCGGGAGAAGCTCCCGGAAGCACCGACGGGTCTCCTTCATCAACTCCTGGGCCCGGTCGCGCACGGCCTCCAGTTGCTGTGCCGGAGTGGCCCCGGTAAGGGAGAGCTCTCCCACTCCCGCGTCGATCTGCTGTTTGAGCCCGGCCACACGGACCATGAAGAACTCTCCCAGGTTCGAGCTCGTGATGGCCAGGAACCGCACACGCTCCAGCAGGGGGTTCGCCGGGTCCTGCGCCTCCTCCAGCACGCGCTGGAAGAAGTCCAGCAGGGAGAGCTCGCGGTCGATGAACAGGCGCGGATCTCCAAGGTCCATGGCCGGCTACTCCGCGCCGTCCGCGGACAGGCTCAGCGTCACGCCAAAGGCCTCCCGGAACAGGTCATCCTTCTTTCGCAGCGCCCATTGCTCCAGCAGGATGTCCTCCGCCCCGTGGGCACGGATCTGCACCTCGCCGGGCCGGCGCTCCACGGTGACGCCCTGGATCTTCTGCCGGTGCTCCTTGTCCAGCGCATCGGCAACCCGCAGGATGCCGGACAGGACGCGCACACGGTTCCTGTCCGCCAGGGAAAGCTGGGCGAACTCCCGGTGCATGAGCGTGGGAGGGGCCTTGCGGTGGTAGCGCGCCACGACGCCCACCACCACCATGTCCCGGCGCGTGAAGCCGGGAAGGTCCGAGCGGGTAATGAGGTACATGGCGTGCTTGTGGTGGCTTTTCAGGCTGACCACGCCCCCCACGTCGTGCAGCAGGGCCGCGGCAACCAGGAACCGTCGCTCCCGCGGGCCCATCCCGTGCAGCGCGCCGAGCTGGTCGTACAGGGAGCCGGCCAGCCGGGCCACGTGCTGCGCGTGTGTCTCATCGAACAGGAACTTTCTCCCGATGGTGAGCGCCGCTTCCAGGAGGCCTTCCTCCCGGTCGACGGGCCGTTCCGTGGCGCGCGCCAGCAGCTCCAGCACGATCCCCTCCCTTACCCCGCCTCCGGGCGCCACGATCTCCCGGGCGCCGAAGCGCTCCGCGAGATGGGCGTAGACAATGGCGGCCGGTACGATCACATCCGCCCGGTCGGCCCGAAGCGAATACCGTGACTGGCGCTGCTCCACCGGGAGCCCGGAGAGCGCCTCGATCAGCTCCCGGACCTCCGACAGCGTCATCGTGAGCGGGGCGGCGGCGCCGGGACCGCGGCAGATCCTTGCCAGCGAGTCGATGTTGCCGCCCGTGCAGATGAAGCCCCTCACACCCTTCTCCGCCACACGGGAGGGCAGCCGTATGGTGGCCACGTATTCCTGGATGAGCCGGGAAAACTCCCGTGGCTCCGATCCGCCGCGCGTGAACATTTCCATGAGGCGCACGGCGCCCATAGCATGCGTCTCACACCAGTGCACCTGGGACTCGTCGGC
>DASRZR010000002.1:0-2595 GCA_035686185.1 Spirochaetia bacterium
GGTTTCATCACGGAGGTGTCCAAGAACGAGCTGGAGGAGGTCTGGGACAAGTACCTTGCCGGCGGCCTGGGGGTCAGTGAGCGCCTGATGCTGGCCGTGGAGGTGCAGAGGCGGGGAGCGCCCGCTGCCTCCTTCCTCGGCCTGAACGAGGCGGTGATCGGGATCAAGGGAATCTCCCGCATGCTGCGCCTGAAGATCTTCATGTCAGACACCTACATGGGAGGCTACCGGGCGGACGGCGTGATCGTTGCCACGCCCACGGGATCCACGGCCTACTCCATGGCGGCGGGCGGGCCCATCCTCCACCCGGAGATGGAAGCGTTCATCCTGACGCCCATCTGCCCGTTCACGCTGTCCAACCGGCCCACGGTGGTCCCCGCTACGGAGATCCTGCGCGTGGAGGTGGAGGAGGCGCAGAAGGTGGCCGCCGTGCTCACCATTGACGGCCAGGAATCCTTCCCTCTGGAGCCGCGGGACAGCATCCTGATCCGTCGGGCCGCGCACAAGGCCCGGATCGTGCACACGGATCGTCGCTCGTTCTACGAGGTGCTCCGAAAGAAGCTGAACTGGGCGGGGGAGCCGAATGCTTGAGGAGCTCTCCGTCCACAACTACGCCATCATCGACAAGCTCGGGGTGAAGTTTACCCCGGGGCTGAACGTCCTGAGCGGGGAGACCGGCGCGGGAAAGTCCATCCTCATCGGCGCCCTGGGCCTCCTGCTCGGGGACAAGACGGATACCTCCATCATCCGGTCCGGCGCGGAAGAGACGGCAGTCTCCTGCGTCCTTCGCGTCGCGGACAACGAGGAGGCGCTGGCCTGGCTCGCCGGGCGCGGGATCGAGGTGGAGGAGGGGGCGGTGATCCTGCGCCGCACGCTGAAGTCGAACGGCCGGGGCGCCATCTACGTTCAATCATCCCCCGTGACGCGCGCGGACCTGCACGACTTCTGCACGCGCCTGTTCGACCTGCACGGCCAGCACGAGCACCAGTCCCTGCTGGACCTGGAGAACCATCGCACGCTCGTGGATCGCTGGGCCGGCACGGAAGCGCTGGCCGCCTCCTACCACGAGACCTACGCCGCGCTCGCGTCCCTGCGGGAACGGCATTCCAAGCTCATCGCGGACGAGCGGGAGCGGCTGCGGCGCACGGACCTGCTGCGCTACGCGGTGAACGAGATACAGGCCATGAAACTGAAGCCCGGGGAAGAGGAGGAGCTGGAGAAGGAGCTGGCCATCCTCGTGCACCACGAAAAGCTGTTCACGCTGCTGGAAGAGGTCCATTCCGCGGTAGCGGAAAGCTCGGGCGGAGTGCTCGCCTCCCTGCGCAGGGCACGTCACTCGCTGGAAGAGATCGTGGGCATCGATTCCACGCTCTCCCGCCAGTCCCACCAGCTGGAAGACGCTTTCTACGAGATGGAGGACTTCGCAGAAAGCATCCGGCAGTACAAGGCCCGCGCGGACTACAGCCCGGGACGGCTGGATGACGTGCAGGCGCGGCTCTCGGCGATCCGCAACCTGGAAAAGAAATACGGGGACTCCATCGAGGAGGTCCTTGCCTACAGCGCCGCCGGCGCGCAGGAGCTGGCCGGCATGGAGAACTGGGAAGAAGAGAAGGCCCGGCTGGAAGCAGACATCTCCGTCACGGAGAAGAAGATAGCGGAAGCCGCCCGCGAGCTGTCGGAAAAGCGGCGCGCGGCCAGCGTCGGGCTGCAGAAGAAGATAGAAGAAGAGCTGCGGGAGCTGGGCATGCCCAAGGTGAGCTTCCGCGTGCTGATCGCGGACGCGGCTCGCCCGGACGGGACCGCGGTGCTGACCCCCTGGGGCCGGGATGCCATCGAGTTCGTCATCTCGCCGAACCTTGGGGAGCCGTTCAAGCGCCTGCGCGCCATTGCCTCCGGCGGAGAGCTCTCCCGCGTGATGCTGGCCATCAAGGGGGTCCTGGCCCAGTCCGACCACGTGAGCACGCTGGTGTTCGACGAGGTGGATGCCGGAATCGGCGGGGAAGTGGCCCTGGCCGTGGGGGAGCGCCTGGCGGCGCTGGCCGGGCACAAGCAGGTGCTGTGCATCACGCATCTCGCCACCATCGCTGTTCGCGCCGATAATCACTTGAGGATCGAAAAGGTGACCCAGGGGGGCCGCACGGTCACCAGGGTGGAGCGTGTGAGCGGGGACGAGCGCCGGCAAGAGATCGCGCGCATGCTCGCCGGGGACCGCACCGGGGAGCTTTCCCTGCAGCACGCGGGCGAGCTGCTCGCCAAGTACGGCCCGCAGAGGGATGAAGGGTGATCAAGAAACCCAGTGAAGAGGCCAAGCGCCGCTACGCGGAGTACATCCAGGACTACAAGAACAGCATCCTTGCCGTTCTGAACAAGGAGAAGACTGTCAAGGAGGTCATCGTCCGGAATCCGTCCGGGGCCCCCTACCAGAAGCTCTCCCTGGCGGAGGAGAACCTGAACCTGGTGGCGAGCTACCTTCTCATGAGCTCGCTCTCCCTTTCGTTCCTCGGCGTCAAGAACGAGGCGTACCTGAACGACGGCCGCAAGTGCATCTACAAGGCCATCATCTACCTGGAAGAGGTCGTTTCCGCGGCGGTGGAC
>DASRZR010000003.1:0-12372 GCA_035686185.1 Spirochaetia bacterium
AGCGTGGCGAGCCGCGGCCGCGGCCCCCGTTCCCCGCCGTTGCGGGGTTGTGGGAAAGGCCGACGGTGCTGAACAACGTGGAGACGCTCGCGAACGTGCCGCTCATCATCGCCAACGGGGCGGACTGGTTCCGCTCGGTCGGCACCGACAAGAGTCCCGGCACGAAGATCTTCGCGCTCACCGGCAAGGTGAACAACGTCGGTCTTGTGGAAGTGAACATGGGCGTCCCGCTGGGGGAGATCATCTACGACATCGGGGGCGGCATCCCCAACGGAAAGAAGTTCAAGGCCGCGCAGATCGGCGGACCCTCCGGCGGCAGCATCCCCAAGGAGCACCTGAACGTGCCGGTGGACTACGAGTCCATCACCGCGCTGGGCGCCATCATGGGCTCGGGAGGCCTCATCGTCATGGACGAGGACTCGTGCATGGTGGACATGGCCCGGTTCTTCCTGGAGTTCACGCAGGACGAGTCCTGTGGCAAGTGCACGCCGTGCCGGGTGGGCACGCGCCGGATGCTGGAGATCCTGGACCGCATCTGCGCCGGCAAGGGAGAAGAGGGGGACATCGAACGCCTCATCGACCTGGGAAAGACCATCAAGGACACCGCGCTCTGCGGCCTGGGCCAGACGGCCCCGAACCCCGTGCTGTCGAACATCCGCTACTTCCGGGAGGAGTTCGTCGAGCACATCCGGGACAAGAAGTGCCGGGCCGGCGTGTGCGCGGAGCTCGTTCGGGCCCCGTGCCAGAACGCCTGCCCCGCGGGAGTGGACATCCCCGGCTTCATCAGCCTGACCGGCGAGAAGCGCTACGACGAAGCCCTGCGGCTTCACCGGGAGAGAAACCCGTTCGTGGCGGTCTGCGCGCGCGTCTGCTTCCATCCCTGCGAGGGAAAGTGCCGCCGCTCCACGCTGGACGAGCCGCTTTCCGTGCGCTCGGTAAAGCGCTTCCTCGCTGACCAGCAGAAGGGCTTCCCCGTGCCGGCTCCGATCGGCAACGGGTCGAATGCCGGGAGGAAGGTGGCCATCGTCGGGGCGGGTCCGGCCGGCCTGTCCTGCGCGTACTTCCTGGCCCGGCTCGGCTACCGGCCCACGGTGTTCGAGGCGGAGAGCAAGCCCGGCGGCATGCTGCTGCAGGCCATCCCGTCCTACCGGCTGCCGCGGGATGTGCTGGCAGAGGAAATCCGCGGGATCGCGGACCAGGGAGTCACGATCAGGACGAAGAAGAAGCTGGGCAGGGACTTCTCGCTGTCCAGCCTGAAGGAGGACGGTTACGAGGCGGTGTTCCTGGGCGTGGGCGCGCCGCAGGGCATGAGCCTCGGGATGAAGGGTGAGGACATGAAGGGCGTGGTGGACGCCCTGGGCTTCCTCCAGGAGTACAACGTCACCGGCAAGGCGAAGGTGGGAAAGGACGTGGTCGTGATCGGAGGCGGAAACGCCGCCGTGGACGCGGCCCGCACCGCGCTTCGCCTCGGGGCCGCCAGCGCCACGGTCGTCTACCGTCGCACCCGTGCAGAGATGCCGGCCTACGAGGAAGAGGTGGAGGAAGCCGAGCGCGAGGGGGTGAAGTTCCAGTTCCTCGCCGCGCCGCTGGAGCTGGTCGGCAAGAACGGCGCCGTGGCATCCGCGAGGTTCCGCACCATGGAGCTGGGTGAGTTCGACAAGACGGGCCGGCGCAAACCGGTGGCGCACGGGGAGAACGACTTCACGCTGGCCGCGGACATGGTGATTGCCGCCATCGGCCAGACGCTGAAGCCGGAAGAGCTGTTCGACGGCGTATCCGTCCGGCTGAACGAGCGCCAGTACCTGGCGGCGGACCCGGTGACGGGCCAGACGTCCCTGGACTGGGTGTTCGCGGGAGGGGACGCGGCCAGCGGCCCGTCCTCCGTGGTGGAAGCCATTGCGGCCGGAGAGAGAGCGGCGGTCGGCATGGACCAGTACCTCACCGGCGCCAGCCACGCCGCCTGGCGCAAGAATCGCCTGGCCGACTCGTTCTTCGACCCGGATGCGGACCCGGTGCCGGGCAACCGCCCCGGGCTGAAGCTCATTCCCGTGACCGCCCGCAAGGGCAGCTTCGCGGAAGTGGAAACCACCTGGACGCGGAGCGTGGCGCTGGCGGAGTCGAAGCGGTGCCTGCGCTGTGACTACCGGGAAACGACCGAAGCGGCGGCTGCCTCCGCCAACGGCAAGTAGGGAAGAGAGGAGCAGCTATGCCGTCATTGACGATCGACAACAGGAAGATCCAGGTCCCGGACGGGACGAACCTCCTCGAGGCGGCGCGCCTCGCGGGCGTGAAGATCCCGTCCCTGTGTTACCTGCGGGGCGTGCAGGCCATTGGGTCCTGCCGCGTGTGCATGGTGGAGGTGAAGCCGTTCAAGACGCTGATGCCGGCGTGCGTCACCATTGCGATGGAAGGAATGGAGGTGCAGACGAACACGGCCCGTGCCCGGGACGCCCGCCGGACCGTGGTGGAGCTGATCCTCTCCGACCACGAGGGAGACTGCCAGACCTGTGACCGCAGCGCGGACTGCGAGCTGCAGGCCCTCGCGAACGACCTCGGCATCCGCAGCCTCCCCTACGAGGGGCTGAAGGCGAAGCGCTTCACGGATGCAAGCACCCCGGCGCTCGTGCGGGACACGGCCAAGTGCGTGAGCTGCCGACGGTGCGTCACCGTCTGCGGGCAGACGCAGGGCGTGGCCGCCATCTTCCCGCAGGGCCGGGGGTTTCACTCGGTCATCGGGCCGGCGTTCTCAAGCGAGCTGTCGGACGTGGTCTGCGTGCAGTGCGGCCAGTGCGCCGCCGTGTGCCCCGTGGGAGCCATCTCGGAGCGGGACGAGGTAGGCCGGGTCTGGGAGGCGCTGGACGACCCGAAAAAGACCGTGGTGGTCCAGACCGCCCCGGCCATCCGCGCGGCGCTGGGAGAGTGCTTCGGCATGGAGCCGGGAACACTCGTGACCGGCAAGATGGTGAGCGCGCTCCGGCAGATGGGGTTCGCGCGGGTGTTCGACACGAACTTCGCCGCTGACCTCACGATCATGGAGGAGGGCACGGAGCTTCTCACCCGGCTGAAGAAGGCGCTCGTGGAGAAGAAGCAGGTCGCCCTGCCGATGTTCACCAGCTGCTCGCCCGGGTGGATCCGCTACGCGGAGCATTTCTGGCCGGACATCCTGGACAACATCTCCACGTGCAAGTCTCCCCAGCAGATGTTCGGCGCGGTGGCCAAGACCTACTTCGCCGAGAAGATCGGGAAAAAGGCGGAAGACATCTTCGTGGTGTCGGTGATGCCGTGCACGGCAAAGAAGTACGAGTCCCAGCGGCCCGAGATGTACGCAAGCGGCGTGCGGGACGTTGACGTGGTGCTCACCACCCGGGAGCTCGGGCGCATGATCCGGCAGTCCGGGATCGACTTCGTCTCCCTGCCGGACGGCACCATGGACAGCATCCTCGGGGAGGGCACCGGGGCGGCGGACATCTTTGCGAACACCGGCGGCGTCATGGAAGCGGCGCTTCGCACCGTGCACGAGATCGTCACCGGGCGCCCGCTGCCGTTCGAGAACCTGCACGTGGCTCCCATCGCGGGACTGACCGGGGTGAAGGAAGCGGCCGTGAAGATAGAAAGGGCCGTGCCGGACTGGTCGTTCCTGGAAGGCGTGACCGTGAAGGTGGCGGTGGCCCACGGCCTGGGCAACGCGCGCAGCCTCATTGAGCGCATCAAGGCGGGGGAGACCTACCACTTCGTGGAGATCATGACCTGCCCCGGCGGCTGCATCGGCGGCGGCGGGCAGCCCCGGGTGACGACGGATGAGGTGCGCCGGGCCCGCATCGCGGCCATCTACAAGGAGGACGAGGGCAAAGCGCGGCGCAAGAGCCACGAGAATCCCGAGGTCACGGCCATCTACAAGGAGTTCCTCCGGGCGCCGCTCGGGGAGAAGTCGCACCATCTCCTGCACACCAGCTACACGAAGCGGGAGAAGGTATAGCGACCCTCCGGGGCCCCCGAGCACAGGCCAGGACGGTGCAGACATGAGCATCGTGTCCACGATCCCCGAGAAATGCCGCCGCTGTTACGCCTGCGTGCGGGAATGCCCGGCGAAGGCCATCAAGGTCATCGCCGGGCAGGCCGCCGTGGTGGCGGAGCAGTGCGTGGCGTGCGGGAACTGCGTGAAGGTCTGCACGCAAAAGGCGAAGCGGATCGAGGATGCCACCATGCTCGTGGGCCGCATGCTGGGGGGCGGGGAAACCGTGGTGGCGCTCCTCGCCCCGTCTTTCCCCGCCTCGTTCGCGAACGTGGCCCCCGCGCGCATCGTCGGCGCGCTGCGCCGCCTGGGGTTCTCCCAGGTCTGGGAGGTGGCCTTCGGCGCGGAGCTGGTGAGCCGGGAATACGCCAAGCTGGCGCGCCAGGCCATCCGCGGCGGCCCGGCGGTGGTGAGCACGCCGTGTCCCGCCATCGTGAGCTACATCCAGAAGTACCTCCCGCAGCTTCAAGGGTCGCTGGCGCGGATCGTATCTCCGATGATCGCGGCGGCCCGGGCCGTGCGCTCCCGGTTCGGCGCCGGGGTGCGGGTGGTGTTCATCGGCCCGTGCATCGCCAAGAAGGCGGAGATCAAGGACCCGTTCGTGCAGGGAACGGTGGACGCCGCGCTCACCTTCGAGGAGCTGCAGGCGATGTTCGCGGAGGCGGGCATCACGCCGGACTTCGAGAAGCCGTCCGGCTTCGACGGGCCGTCGGCGTACCTCGGCCGTTCCATCCCGATCTCCGGGGGCCTGCTGCGCGCGGCCGGCATCGATGCCGACATCTTGCAGAACAGCGTGCTGGTCACCGAGGGCAAGGACCGCGTGCTGTCGGCCTTCCGGGAGCTGGCGGAAGGCAAGAGCAGGGCGCGCGTGCTGGACGTGCTGTTCTGCGAGGGCTGCATCAACGGACCGAAGATGGCAAACAGCCTGAGCGTCTTTGCGCGCAAGGAGATCCTGGCCGACCACGTCAACGAGGCCAACCGGTCCCTCGCGGGACGGGACGCCCAGGAAGCGCTGTCCGGCTTCGAGGACGTGGATCTCACGCGCGAGTTCCGCGAGGACGCGGTGGTGCTCCCGGAGCCCACGGAGGAGGAGATTTCCGCAGCGCTCCGGCAGATGAGGAAGTACGGCCCCCAGGACCAGCTGAACTGCGGATCCTGCGGCTATGCCTCCTGCCGGGAAAAGGCCGTGGCCGTCTGCCAGGGACTGGCGGAGGTGAGCATGTGCCTGCCGTACCTGGTGGAGGAGCTGGAGGGCACGCTGTCATCCCTGCAGCGCTCGCACCAGGCCGCCCAGGACAAGCTCGTGCAGACGGAACGCCTCGCCTCCATGGGCCAGATCTCCGCCGGCGTGGCCCACGAGATCAACAACCCGCTGTCCACCATCCTGCTGTACTCCCACATGCTGCTGAAGGCCCACCGCGAAGGGGACGCGGAGTCGGAGGACATCCAGATGATCGTGTCCGAGGCAAACCGGTGCCGAACGATCATGCGGGGCCTGCTGGACTTTGCGCGGCAGACGCGCGTGGTCAAGGCGCCGGTGGACCTTGGCGCCCTGGCGCGTGACGTGGCGCAGGTGGCCAATCTCAGGATCCAGGGCACACCGTCCGCCGGGCGCGTCTCGGTCCGCACGGAGGTGGCCGACGGCCTGCCCCGGCTGCTCCTGGACGCCCAGCAGATCCGCCAGATGCTCGTGAACCTCGTGCAGAACGGCATCGATGCCGTGGAAGAGTCCGGCCGGGCGGGAGAGGTGACCATCAGCGCCGCCCTCGCGCCGGGGCGAGACCGAGTGCATCTGCGCGTGCGCGATACCGGCTGCGGCATGCCGCCGGAGGTCGTCAAGGAAATCTTCACGCCCTTCTACACGACCAAGGAGCTGGGCAAGGGCACCGGCATGGGGTTGTCTATCGTCTATGGCGTGGTGAAAATGCACGCGGGGGACATCAGCGTGGAAAGCGACCCGGGGAACGGCACGACGTTCCTGGTGCGGCTTCCCGCCGAATGCGTGGAAACGGTCCCGCGTAACGGAGGGGTTTCATGAGCTCGTGCCATACCGTTCTCCTGGTGGACGATGACGCCGACTTCGTGGACATGAACCGTGTGCTCCTGGAAAGCAACGGCTACGCGGTTCGCACCGCCTACAGCGGCCGGCAGTGCCTGGAAGAGGTGAGCGCCCATCAGCCGGATGTCATCATCCTGGACATGGTGATGGAAAACCGGGAGGACGGCTTCGACGTGTCGCGGGAGCTTCGCAACTCGGAGCACACGAAGCGCATCCCGCTGATCATGATCACCTCCGCGAACGACATCATCCCGTTCCGGCTGGAGCCGGACCGGACCTGGCTGCCGGTGGACGCGCTGCTGGAGAAGCCCGTGGACCCGCAGCTTCTCCTGTCCGTCGTGGGAAAGGCGCTGGGAGGCTGAGCGGCATGGGCGATGCGCCGGGGGCCGCGCGGCCCCTCATCTTCCTGGTGGATGACGACGCGGATTTCCTGGAGATGGAGGCGGCCATCCTGTCCGCCGGCGGCTACCGCACGCGCACCTTCTCCGAGTCCTCCGCCGCCCTGGCCGCCCTGGCGGCGGCCTCCGGTACGGAACGGCCCGCGCTGCTGGTGACGGACCTCATGATGAAATCCCTGGACGCCGGCTTCACGTTCGCCCGCGCCGTGCGTTCGGATCCCCGGTTCTCCGACATACGGCTCGTGATCGTTTCCGCGGTGGCCGCGCAGAAAGGATTCGACTTCCGTCCGCGCAGCGCCGGTGACCTTGCCGCGATGAACGCGGACGCCTTTTTCGACAAGCCGGTGCCGGCCGCGGAGTTCCTTGCCCGGGTGAAGGAGCTGGCAGGGTGACGCCGTGAACGAGGCGTCGGCCCGCATCCTGGTGGTGGACGACGAGCTGGGGGTGCGGGAAGGCTGCCGCAAGATCCTGTCCGCGGACGGCTACGAGGCGGTCACCGCCGGGGACGGCAAGGCCGGGCTGGAGCAGCTCGTGGAGCGCGGGCCGTTCGACGTGCTGCTGGTGGACCTGCAGATGCCCCGGATGAGCGGCCTGGAGCTGATCCAGGAGGCGAGGAACCGGGACCCGGACATCGTTCCCATCATCATCACGGCCCACGCCACGCTGGACACCGCGGTGGAAGGCACCCGGCAGGGCGCCTACAGCTACATCCCCAAGCCGTTCACCCCGGACGAGCTCCTGCTGGCCATCAAGAACGGGCTGGAGAAGCGCGCGCTTTCCATCGAGGCGCGGCGCCTGCGCGAGGAGCGGGAGAAGCGGCTGCTGGAGGTGGCCTCCGAGCGCTCCCGCAGCACCACGATCATCGCGGCGATGACGGACGGGATCCTCGTCATCAACATGGAGAAGCTCGTGGTGCTTCGCAACAACGCCGCCGCCCGCATCCTGCCGGACTGCGCGGCGCGCGCCATCCCGTTCCCGCTGGAGGAGATCCAGAGCGCGGACGTGAAGGAGATCGTGTCCGTGGTGCTGGATTCCCCGGGGGACTTCATCATCCTGTCCCGGCAGATCCCGCTGAACGGGTGCACCTACATGGTGAACGTGAGCCCGATCATCGAGCCGGGGGGAGAGACCTCCGGCGCGGTGGCCGTGTTCAGTGACGTGACGGCGCTGGCAAAGCTGGACACCGCGAAGTCCATGTTCGTCTCCCTGGTGGCCCACGAGGTCAAGAGCCCGCTGGCGGCTGCCGAGGGCTGGCTGACGCTCGTGTTGAGCGGCATGCTGAAGGCAAACCCGCAAGAGGAGAGGCGGATGCTGGAGCGCGCCCGGCTGCGCGTGGCCTCCCTGCGCTCCATGGTGAACGAGCTCATCAGCCTCACCGCCATCCAGACGGGCAATTTCTCGCTGAAACGCGCGCCCGTGGAGGTGACAGCGGTGGCAGCGGACGTGATCCACACGCTGAGGGAGAACGCGGAAGGCCGGCGCATCGAGATAGAGCTGGCCGCGGAGGACGGGCCGCCGGCCCGCGTGCTGGCGGACCGCGAGGCGCTTTCCATGATCCTGTCCAACCTCGTGGAGAACGCGATCAAGTACTCCCGTGACGGCGGCCGGGTGCAGGTCCGGCTCGAGCGCCAGGGGATCTACCTGGCGATCACCGTGAAGGACAACGGCATCGGCATCTCGGAGGAAGACGCGGCCCGAGTGTTCGAGGAGTTCTACCGCGCGCGCAACGAACAGACCTCCGCGATTCCCGGCACGGGGCTCGGCCTGAGCCTCGTGAAGAGGCTGGCCGAGCTGCACGAGGGGACCGTCAGCGTGAAGTCCCAGCCGGGCGTCGGCAGCGAGTTCACCGTGAAGCTTCCGCTGGCCGCCGACCCGGCGTAGGAGATAGCGCCTACTTCTGTGGAGGGGCCTGTTCGCCGGCGGGCTGCCCGGAGGCGGCGCCCGTCCAGATCTTTTCCCCTGCTGCCTGGCGCAGCGCGTACTCGCTCAGCACTTCCCGGTACTGAGACTGGAGGCTGCCGAGCTGGGCGCGCTCCAGGCCGGCCTGCGCGTCAAGGTACTCGAGGTTCGTGAGGAGCCCCAGGTCGTACTGGACCTTCACCACGTCCAGGACGTCCTTTGCCTGGTCGAGCTGCGCCTGGGCCGCCTGCACCTGGTCCCGGGCTGCTTTCAGGTCCTGGATGGCCTGGAGCACTTGCGTGGTCACGGTCCGCCGCGCGGCCAGAGCCGCCTGTCGGGCCGCCTGCAGCTTTCCATCCGCCTCGTCGTTCTGACGAGCCACGAGGAACCCCTGGAAGATGGGCACGTTGAGCTGCACGCCGACCACCCAGCTCAGGCTCAGCGCGTTGATGTCGGGCAGCGCGCCCGTCTTGTACCCGATGGAGGCGTGGGCGGACAGCGTAGGGTAGGATGCCGTGGCGGTGAGCCGGCGCCCCAGCTCCGCGGCGCTCTCCGATTCCGCCGCCTGGCGGACTTCCGGCCGGCTGCTCATGGAGGCGCCGAGGAGCGCTGCCTCATCGGGCGTCGTTGCCGCAGAAGGCGCAAAGCCGCCCGAGAGCTGAAGCGGCGCGGACTCCTCCATGCCGAGGAGCTGCTTCAGCCCGATCACCTGCTTGTCCAGCATGTTCTGCGCATCGATGCGCTGGCTCTGCAGCGCCGTAACGCGGGCCTGCGTCGAAAGCTCGTCGTAGCGCGTGGCGGAGCCGGTCTCCATGCGGGCCTCCACGCCGGCGAGGTGCTCCTGCAGGTTCTGCATCTGGCTGTCCAGCGCGGCCACCTGGTCCTGGAGGAACAGCACGGAGTAGAACGTCTGCACGGTCTGGAACGCCAGGCTCATCTGGATCTGCTCCAGCCCGATCTGCGCCGCCGCCGTGCCGTTCTCCGCGAGCTTCACCTGGATCTCGCGCTTGCCGAACTGGTAGATCACCTGGTTCAGGCCCACGCTGAAGTCCCAGTTGTTCACCGGCGCAAGCGAGAGGGGGGAAGAGAGCAGCTGGGCCAGCGGCGTGCCGGGGTTCACTCCGAACGCGGAGAGCGGCACCCCGGGCGGCAGCACCGACGCGATGCTGAAGCTCTCATCCGTGATCCGGTTGTAGGACGCCGAACCGTTCACGAACGGGTAGTAGGCGCTCTGCGCTTCTCCGACACGGGCGCGCGCTGCTTCCACGGCGGCCTGCGCCTGCTGGATGAGAGGCTGGTTGGCAAGCGCGCGCGCCACCGCCTGGTCCACCGTCAGCGGCTCGGCGCCGCCGAGCGCGGCGCCGGCCAGGAGAAGCACCGCCGCCAGCAGAAACGCGCCGGCACCTGCCGAACGCGTCCGGGCCGTTGTCATGGAGCCACCTCCATGCCGTCCAGCAGGGAGCTCACGCTGGACACGGCCACCTGTTCTCCGGCGGCCAGGCCGGACAGCACCTGGACCTCCGTGTCGTTGCGCGGACCGAGCGTCACGTCCTTGCGGAGGGCCTTCCCGTCCGCGATGACAAACAGGCTCGCCTGGCCGTCACGAGGATCCGTCACGGCGGTGATCGGCACGACGATGCCGGGGGCGCTGGTCCACTTCAGGGACGCCTTGGCCGTCATCCCGGCGAACAGCTTCCCGTCGTTGCGAAGGTCCACCACGACGGGGAAGTACTGGCCGGTGGCGGCGGCGATCGGTCCCACCTGCTCGATGCGTCCCGGGTAGCTTCGCGTGGAAAGCGCGTCCACCACCACCTTCACGGTGTTTCCCACCGCCAGCCGCACCACGTCGTCCTGGGAGACGTTCCCCTGGAGCTTCAGCGTCGCCACGTCCGCGATCGTGAACAGGGGGGTGTTCAGGGAGGTGATCTCTCCGGGATTGATGTTGCGGTTGGTCACGATGCCGCTCACGGGGCTGGTGATGGTGCTGTTGGAGATCTGGACCCTGATGAGGTTCACCTGCGCCTGCGCCTGCGCGAGGCCGGAGCCGCTCACCGTCTCGTACTGCCGGTTGGCGGTGTCATAGGCGGCTTTGGCCAGGTCCAGCTTGGTCTGCGCGTCATCCACCTGGCTCTGCGTCACCACCTTGGTGTCCAGCAGCGTCTTGGTGCGATCGTAGGTGCGCTGCGCCATCTCCATGTTCAGACGGGCCGTTTCCAGGCTCGTCTTCACCTGCGTGGCCTGGTCGGAGACGCCGGAGGCCGCCGCCTCCGCTACGGCGAGCTGCGCGTTGAGCTCCTTCGTGTCGATCTGGACCAGCAGTTGCCCGTCCCGCACCGGTGTGCCCACGTCCGCGCCCACGGTCGTGGCCTGCCCGGCCAGCTTCGCGTAGATGTTCACCGTGCGGTTGGGCACGAGAACGCCGGAGAACTCGATGGCCCGCACGATCCTGTCCTCCCGCGCCGCGGCCGTCTTCACGCTGATCCGCGGCGTGCTTCGCGGGGCGCAGGCAGCCAGCGCCGCCGCGCTCAGGGCCACGAGTCCCAGGATTCTGAAGAGACGTGTTCGATTTGTCACGACTTACCCCTTGTTGTCCGTGGAGGGAACGCTGCTCACCGGAGAGGCGTCCGCGGGCGCCGTCTCCGACGGGGCCGATCCCGCTCCGCCGGCTCCCTGCAGCGTGATGCGGATGGTGGCGTTCATGCCCACCATGAGCCGCGCGTTGCCTTCATCCAGGATGCTCACCTTGATCGGGATGACCTGGACGACCTTCGTGTAGTTCCCGCCGGTGTTCTGCGCCGGCAGGAGGGAGAACGTGGAGGCGGTGGCCCGGCCGATGGTCTGCACCCGGCCGTGGAACTTGCGGCCGCCGAAGGCGTCCACCGTGAAGTCCACCGGCTGCCCGATCTTCACGCGGGCGATGTCCCCTTCCTTGATGTTCGCGCTCACGTACAGGTCGTCCGTGTCCGCGATCATCGCCAGGGACATTCCCGGCGTGGCGAGCTGTCCCACCACGGCCGTGGAGAGAATCACCTGCCCGGCAATGGGCGCCTTCAGCACGGCTTTCTCCGCCGCGACGCCGGCCACCGACCCCATGGTGGCCGGGTTCAGCGCCCCGGAGGTGAGCGCGGAGCCGAGGTCCTGGCGGCCGAGGACATCGTCCTTGGACACCCTGTCCCCCTCCTTCACCCTCCACTCCAGGAGCTTCCCGACGATCTCGGGGCTCACCGACACGACGTCCGCGGCGACGCGCGCGTCATCCGTGGCCACGTAGTGGGCTCCCTGGTAGGCGTAGTAGCCCACGATGGCGCCGATGGAGACCACCGCGATGGCGATCACCGCGATGATGATCGGCCGGCGCGAGCCCGACGAGGCATTCTTTTCGGTTGCATCTGACATGGCTTTCACCCTTTCGTTTTCCTTTCTGCGAGTCACACGATCCGTCGAGGCGGGGAACAGTCCCGCGCCGCCCTATTCCGCCATGGCGGCCCCGCGACCCCCGCCGCCGCTCTTGCCCTTCTTCAGGAAGAAGGCAGGCACCAGCGCGAGCACGGTAAGCGCGGCCGTGATAAGGAACACATCATCGATCGCGTTCACGAAACCGGTCTTCATCGCCTGACCTTCCAGGAAGGCCAGCGCCATCCCCCGGCCCCGGCCGCCGCCGCCCATCAGTGCCCCGGCCCGGGTGATGGCGCCCATGGCCGCGGCGTTCGCCGGCGTCACCGTCCACGCGAGCCATGCTCCGTGGAGAGTCTGGCGCGTGGTCAGGATGGAGGTGAGCACGGCGATCCCGAAGGAGCTTGCCACCCGCTGGATGATGTTCGTCATGGCCGACGCCCGTCCCACCAGCTCCGTGGGGATATCCACCATGGCGGCGGTCTGCGCCGGCATGTTTGCGAGCGGCATCACGAGGCCTCGCAGCACGTTCCACATGACGATGGTTCCCGTCGCGGTGGCGAGGTTCAGGAAATGGAACAGCCAGGAGATGAAGATCAGCGTCGTGATCC
>DASRZR010000004.1:0-11851 GCA_035686185.1 Spirochaetia bacterium
CGACCGGTGACGTGGTCACGGATGGCCTGCAGCGCCTCCGCGTCCTCGTAGCCGGTGTGCTTCGTGAGGATGGCCGCGCCGGCCCGGCCGTGAAGGAGCAGCGGGGAGGCGCGCTCCCAGTCCCGCACCGGCAGCCCGTCCCGCTCCGCCAGCAGCAGCATCTCCGCGGGATCCAGCTCCCGCGCCAGGTCGTGGGCGATGCCGGCGATGTAGCCCTTCTCCTCGTCCACGTGGAAGCGGTCACACAGCTCACTGGCAAGACGCGCCACCTCGCGGGAATGAGAGAGGCGGGGCTTCGACAGGCTGGCCTCCACGAGGGCGGCCGCTCGCGATCTCCAGACGTTTCTGTCATCCATAGAGCGTATGGTCCCTGATATAGGAGAGCACGGGATCCGGGAGGAGATAGCGCACCGCGCGGCCCTCACGGATCCTGCGGCGAATTTCCGATGACGAGATCGGAAGCACGGTATTGTCCACGACGCGGTGGGGAAACGGCAGTGACGGCTCCCCGCTTCCCGTGCGCCGGGCCACGATGAGATCCACGATTTCCATGAGCGTGTCCACGTTCTTCCAGGTCGGGAACCCGGCCACGAGGTCATCTCCGATCACGAACCCGGGCCGACCCACCAGGCCGTGACGCGGTATCAGGCGGGTGACCGTTTCAATGGAATAGGAAGGTCCCCCGCGGTCCAGGTCTCCCGTGTCCACGATGAAGCGCGGGTTTCCCGCCACGGCAAGGCGGAGCATGGCCAGGCGGTGCGCCGGCTCCAGGACGGGCCGGGGGTCCTTGTGCGGTGGCTGGTTGGCGGGGACGAAGATGGCCGCGTCGTACCCGAGGGCCGCCCTCACCTCTTCCGCGATGAACAGGTGTCCGACGTGAACGGGGTTGAACGTGCCGCCCAGGATGACCGCCCTCATGTCTGGCGCACCAGGTCCGCGGCCTGCGTGACCCGGCGGATGGCCTCCACGAGATCCCCCAGACCGGACCGGGTGACCGCGGAGATGGCCACGAACTGGCCGGGCGGCATGGCACGGGCCAGTGCCTCCGCGGCCGGCTCGGATTCGGCCAGGTCCCGCTTGGTGCCCACGATCACGCGGGGGCGCCCGGCCAGCGCGGGGGAGTAGGTGGCGAGCTCGGATTCCAGCAGGCGCACGGCCGTCTCCCCGTCTCCCGCGGAGAGGTCCACGAGAAACAGCAGAGCCGCGCATCGCTCGATATGCCGCAGGAACTTCAAGCCCAGCCCCCGCCCCTGCGAGGCGCCCTCGATGATGCCGGGGATGTCCGCCAGGATCACGTCTCTCTCCGGCAGGCGCAGCAGCCCGAGGTTCGGCGTGCGCGTGGTGAACGGATAGGCGCCGATGAGCGGGTGCGCGTTGGTGAGCACGGACAGCAGCGTGGACTTGCCGGCGTTCGGCATGCCCACGAGGCCGACGTCCGCAATGAGGTGCAGCTCCGCCTTCAGCTCCCGCGTCTCCCCCAGGATGCCCTTCTGGGCGTACCGCGGGGCCTGGTTCACGGAGGTGGCGTAGTGCGAATTGCCCTTGCCGCCCCGGCCGCCGCGCAGCCACACGAGCTGGTCCTGGTCCCGGGTCAGGTCCGCGATGGTCTCCCCAGACTCCGGGTCGCGCAGGAGCGTGCCCGGCGGCACGGGCACGATGACGTCCGCCCCGTCCTTGCCGTGCATCTTCTGCCCGGCGCCGCGGCCGCCGTCCCCGGCGCGAAAGTGCCGCTTGAGCTTGAGATGAGAAAGCGTCTTGAGATTCGATCGGACGGCGAAGATCACGTCCCCGCCCTTGCCGCCGTCCCCGCCGTCAGGCCCGCCACGGGGCACGTATTTCTCCCTGCGAAAGGAAACGGCCCCGTCGCCGCCGCTGCCGGACGTGACGACGATCGTGGTCTCATCCACGAAGCCGTTCACGAGACCTCATTTCTCGGCGGGCTGGATGGTGACGTAGTTCCTTCCGCGCCGGGTGGCGTACACGACCGTGCCGTCCATCATTGCAAACAGCGTGTCATCCCGTCCGCGGCCCACGCGCTCCCCGGGGTGGAACTTCGTGCCGCGCTGACGAACGAGGATGGTCCCCGCGCTCACCAGCTCGCCGGCGTACCGCTTGATCCCGAGCCTCTTTGCCTGAGAATCGCGGCCGTTCTTTGCCGCGCCGCCTTTCTTGCGTCCCATGTCAGACCTCCGTCGTTTCCATCCGCACGAGGATCTCGCGCGGGAACTCCCGCGCCAGGTCGTTCAACCCGCGCAGGAGGAAATCAGTCACGCCCCTCAGCCAGTCGACGTCACCCTGCCGTTCACCGGCCAGCGCCATCTTCATGGCGCCGGGGGCGTCCGCGGAACCCACGCTCACCAGGCCGCGATCCGCGCACAGCCTGCCGGCCGTCCGCAACAGCGACGTGGCGGCGGCGCAGGCGATATTGGCGCCCGCCGGCTCCCGGCCGGCGTGCCCCTCCGCCTCGAACCCTCTCAGGCATCCGCGCGGGGACACGGTGAGACGGATCTCCAGGCGGGGGCTCACTTCAGCCCGGAAAACCCCTCGACCTTGATGGTGGAGTACATCTGCCGATGCCCGATCCGCCGGCGATAGTTCTTCTTCTTCTTGAACTTCCCGAACAGGATCTTCCGCGAGCGACCGGCGCCCTCCACCACGGCGCGCACGGACACGCCCGGGATGTACGGGCTTCCGATCTTCGTGGACCCGCCATCAGACACCATGAGCACGGACGGGAACTCCACCGTTTCCCCCGTCCCCTTGTCCAGATTGTCCACCTTCAGGACGGCTCCCTGTTCGACCTTGTACTGCTTTCCCAGGATATCAACGAGAGCGTACATATTCCTCCGCTGTGCCCGCCACGGGGATCCGCGACATTCCGCCACGAGACTCCGCGATGCGTGACATTGTGCCTCTGGCGCCGGGGACACACTCCCCCCAGCCCGACTACAGTAGCCGCGCGGCAAGGGATGGTCAAGTAGCGGGAGCCGGGGCCTACGCCTCTTCCTCGTCGGAGGTCATGAGGAACTTCAGCTCCTCGGGGGAGACGACGTGCTCGTCTTCCGTGGTGCCGCGCCCCTCGATGAGGAGCTTGATCTCCGCGATATCCCGGGTATGGGCGTCTCTCATGCCGCGCAGGCCCGGCAGCCGGGTGAGGAGAGATTCAGACAGGGGAGCCTTTCCGGCGATGACCGTGTCCAGCGCCTCCGCGAAATATCGCTTCAGCTTGGCCAGCTCCTTGAGGTGCTCCTGGCGCTTGACGTACAGCGAGCTCTCCCGCAGGCTGCGGTAGAGGTTGCCGCTGATGGAGTCTATCCACCCGATGTCACCGGCAATGCGGTCCGCAAAGAGGTCCGGGTCCACCTCCAGCTTCAAGGCGTCCTGGAGACAGCGGACCTGGAGGGCCACCGTGAAAATGTCATCCTCGTAGTTGATGCGTCGGGTCATCTCGTTCACTACGATCATCGGCGAAACGGGCAGGTCTCTTGACAGTCCGGGCCCGTCCTGGGTAAGGTGAAGGACACCTCTTTACTCGCCCGCGTGGCGAGTCAATGGTCCACAAGGAGGAACCGACAGATGACCACCTACGAGGCGGTCGTGATCTTCACGAGCGACGAAGCCCAGCATTTGGCCGGGCGGGAGTTCCTGAAGAAGGAGCTCGAGGGCGCCGGGATCACGATCAAGAAGGAAGAAGACATGGGGGACCGGCTGCTCGCCTACCCCGTGCGCAAGAACGACCGGGGCCGCTACGTCCTGTACGTAATCGAGGGCCCCGCGGAGCCGCTTCCGGCCGTCAACAAGGCCATGAAGCTTCGTCCCGAGATCCTGAAATACCTGTTCGTGAAGCAGGGCGGCTGAAAAGGCCGTCCCGGAGGGCGCTATGGCAGACATCAACCATGTCGTGCTCGTGGGACGGCTCACCCGTGATGCGGAGCTGAAGTACACCAACAACGGCGCCGCGGTGAGCAAGTTTTCCCTCGCCATCAACCAGCGCCGCAAGAAGGACGAGCAGTGGGTTGACGAGGCGCACTTCTTCGACGTCGTGCTGTGGGGCAAGTCGGCGGAGTCCGTCAGCAAGTACCTCGTCAAGGGCAAGCAGGTGGGCGTGGAAGGCCAGCTTCGGCAGAACCGCTGGGAGCAGGACGGCCAGGCCCGCAGCAAGGTAGAGATCTTCGCAACGAACGTGATGCTTCTGGGAAGCGGAAGCGGCGGCGGCACGCGCCCGGGCGCGGCGGCGCCGGCAGAGGGCCGCGGCGGCACCGGGGACTACCCGGAAGCCGGCCCGGCGGCACCGGACAGCTTCGAGGACGACATCCCGTTCTGAGCAGGCGCCAAGGAGAGGAACACGACAATGTCGGATAGCGAGAACACACCTGTCACCCCCAGAGAGCCGGCAGCGGCCGGCGCGGAGCGCCCGGCGGGCGGCACGGATCGTCCGTCGGGCGGCTCCGATCGTCCCCCCATGGGAGACCGCGGCCCCGGAGGGTTCCGTCGGGAAGGCGGCCCCCGGAGGGAGGGCGGCTACGGCGGGGACCGTGGAGACCGTGGAGACCGCGGCGGGTTCGGTGGCCGCGGGCGGCACAAGACGTTCTTCAAGCGGAAGGTCTGCAAGTTCTGCATCAAGAAGGCGACCATCGACTGGAAGGACGGCGGCGGCCTGAAGCGCTTCACCTCCGAGCGGGGAAAGATCATGCCCCGGCGGATCACGGGAACCTGCGCCAAGCACCAGCGGGAGCTCGCGCGCGCCATCAAGAGAGCGCGCAGCGTGGCGCTCCTGCCGTACGTCTCCCGGTAGAGCCCGGCCATCGCCCCGCGTCCTAGGCGGGGCGTCTCCATAGTCGCGGCGGCGCAATGTACCGAAGATCCTCGAACGGGCACATCTTCGAGATCCTCCTGTTCACCCTCTCCTCCCTGCTCCTGTACCACACGGGCGTGGGGTTTCCCCTGTTCCTCGTCCCGCTGCAGATCGTGGCATCGCGCCGCGGTTTCGGGGCGCTGGCGCTGGCGGAGGGGGTTTTCTTCGTCGTGTTCCTGGGGATCCGGCTGTGGCCCACCATCGCGGATACGCCGCATGTCCTGCCGGACGCCATCACCGCCATGGAGACCGGCGTGGCGCTGCTCTGCCTGCTGGGGATGCTCCTGGTGAACCTTCCGCTCCGACGCCGGCCGCGCACGCTCGTCATGCTGCTGGCGGCCACCGGCGTGGCCGCGGCAGCCGCCGTGCCGGCCCTCCTGCTGCTGGGGGGCACGTCCGCCTTCCAGGAGGGGATGAACCAGCTATACACCGAGATTTCCCGCGCGATGACCGGCGTCTTCTCTCCCGGGGCGGATACCGGGGCGGCCGCGTTCCTCAGCCAGATGCTGCAGCCGGACCGGCTGCGGCGGATGACGGAGGCCACGCTCCTTCGAAGCCTGGCCGCGGACTACCTGGTGCTGCTGAGCTTCTCCTGGTGGGCCGGGCAGTCCGCCGCGCGCCGCGCGCCGCTGTACCTGACGGCGGGCCGCTTCCGCCTCTCCAGGTTCCGCCTGGAAGCGGGATGGCTGTGGCCGCTCATCGTGTCCGGGGCGCTCGTGCTGGCGGACCTTTTTGGAAGCGCCGTGCCGTCCCTCGCGTTCTTCCGGGACGCCGGCGGGCCGTACATTGCGTGGAACGCGGGCCTGGTGGTGCTGTTCCTGTTCGGCCTGCAGGGGCTGGCCATCGTGATGTTCCTGTTCGAAAAGTACCATCTTCCCCGGTTCCTGTGGTTCCTGCTCCTCGTCGGGATCGTCGTGCTGGCGGCGTCACCCGGGGCGGGAGTGTTCGTGATCCTCGTGATCCCGGCGCTGGGGGTTTCAGAGAACTGGATCCGGTACCGCATCCCCGCGGATGCGGCACCGACGGAGTAAGACGGAAAGGAGCGAGATCAGATGAAGGTGATCCTGAATCAGGACGTGACGGGACTCGGAGAAGAGGGAGACATCAAGGACGTGGCGGACGGCTACGCCCGCAATTTCCTCCTTCCCAAGAAGCTCGCGGTGCCCCATACCCGGGAGTTCCTCGTGATGCTCGAGCACAAGAGGGCCGCCATTGAGAAGCGCAAGGAAGCCAAGCGCCTGGAAGCGGCGGGCCTCAAGGAGCGGCTGGAGGCGGAGGAGATCCGCTTCAGCGTGCCGGCGGGAGAGAACGGGAAGCTGTTCGGCTCGGTCAACAACGTGAACGTGGCCACGGAGCTGGAAAAGAAGGGCTTCGCCATCGAGAAGAAGCGCATCGAGATCCCGGACCACGCCATCCGCAGCGTCGGGACGTACAAGGTCCGCATCCGCCTGTACGACAAGGAAGAGGCAATGATCAAGCTCGTGGTGGAGGGAACGGCCCAGCCGGGCTCCGCCGCGCCGTCCAAGCCGCGCGCCCCGCGCGGCCGCAAGGCGGAGGAAGCCGCGGCCGGCGAGCCGGCTCCCGCGGCGGCCGCTCCGGCGGACGAGCCGAAGACGGAACCCGCCCCCGAGGCATAGGGAAATCCGTGGGAGAGCCGGCCGCCTGACGGCTGGCTCCCCGGCATTCGGCGGCCCCCGGGTGGCCGCCCGTGGAGGGGTATGAGCAGCGCCATGTCCGATGGAACGCTCCGGGACGCGGTGCCGTCCCACAACGAAGAGGCGGAAGTCGCGACGCTCGGCGCCGTGCTGATTGACCCGGAGGCCCTCCCCACGGTCATTCCCCTCCTGCGCCCGGAGGACTTCTACCGCGGCGCCCACCAGCGCATCTACGAGGCCGTGCTCGGCCTCTACGAAGCCGGCCAGACCATCGACCTGATCACCCTTACCGACGAGCTGCGCGGCCGCGGCACGCTGGAGATCTGCGGCGGGCGCGCGTACGTTGCCCGGCTCACCTCCGCCGTGCCCACGAGCGCGAACGTGGAGTACTACGCCCGCATGGTCCAGGCCGGCAGCATCCGCCGGGGGCTCTCCCGCGTGTCCCAGGAGATCATCTCCCGGTCGCACGACGAGGGGGCGGAGATCAGCGTGATCCTGGAGGACGCCGAGCGGCGGATCTTCGAGATCTCCGACCGCCACCAGACCGGCACCTACGCGTCGGCCAAGGAGATCGTGGAGCAGACCTACCAGGCCATCGAGAAGCACTACCATTCCAAGTCCGAGTACACGGGCATCCCGTCCGGCTTCAAGGACCTGGACCAGCTCACCATGGGCTTCCAGGCCTCGGAGTTCATCGTCATCGGCGCGCGCCCGTCCGTGGGCAAGACGGCGCTGGCCCTGTCCATCGCGGCGAACATGGCGGTGCGCCAGAAGGTCCCGGTGGGGTTCTTCTCCCTGGAAATGTCGGCCATGGCAATCATGCAGCGCCTCCTGTCCATGGAGGCGCGCCTGGACTCCCAGCGCATGCGCGCGGGAATGCTGAGCCCCGCGGACTTCTCCCGGCTCACGGAGGCGGCCGGGCGCCTGTACGAGGCGCCGCTGTACATCAGCGATTCTCCGGACCTGAAGCTCCTGGACCTGCGCGCGCAGGCGCGGCGCATGAAGAGCAAGCAGGACGTGAAGATCATCTTCGTGGACTACATCACGCTCATCGGCAGCGAAAACCGGGAGTTGCCGCGGCACGAGCAGATCGCGGAGGTGTCCCGCTCGCTGAAAGCGCTGGCGCGCGAGCTCTCCCTGCCCATCATCGCCCTCTCCCAGGTCAGGCGGGAGACGGAGGGCAAGAAGCCGACGCTGGCGGACCTGCGGGAGTCCGGCTCCATCGAACAGGACGCGGACGTGGTCATCTTCATCCACACGGAGGACCTGAAGAACGAGGCGCGGGAGATCGCGGTGGCCAAGCAGCGAAACGGACCGGTCGGAGAAGTCCAGCTCGCCTTCGTGGCCCGGTACACCAAGTTCGAGGCGCTGGAGCGGGGCGGCTGATCCCCTCGGCGCCGGAGGGCCCCGCGGCTGCGGGCGCCCCGGCTCGCGACGGAGGTCTCTCTCCCCCCCACTGGATCAGCGCGCGGCGCCGCGCTATCATTCCCCCAATGGCCTTTGCCGACAGCTACGAGTTTGACACCCTCGTGAACGAGGCGGAACGGATGGTGATCCAGGAGCTGGAGTCGCAGCTTCGGGGTGCCGTCGGCGTGTGCACGTGCCAGGATTGCGTCCTGGACATGGCGGCCTTTGCGCTCAACAACGTGAAGCCGACCTACCGCGTGTCTCTCATGGGAAGCGTGTACGCGAGATCCGGTTCGAATGCCGCGGCGTACGCCCAGGCGGTCTCCCAGGCGGTGAGGGACGCCATCGCGCGGGTCAAGGCCAACCCGTCCCACGACTGAGGCCGGCGGCCTATCGCACCTCGATCCGCAGCCGGTAGTCCTCCGGGGTGCTGACGGGCGAGCCATCCGCAAACACGCGCACGTGCGCGTCCCCGCCGGTGGACGCCGCGTAGTGCCCGTCCGAGAACACGACGCACCACTCCCCGTCCGCAAAGAGCGCCAGGTCGGCCAGCCGTTCGCCGCTGCCCGCGTCCGCCACGGTGACGGTTGAATCCTTGTTCAGCGAGAAGGCAAGGCCGGACCGCACGAGCAGCCGGGTCGGTACCGTGTTGTGCAGGGACAGGACCTTCAGCTCATGCCCGTCCCAGGAAACGGCCCTGTCCTGCCCCATCGTGGCAAACAGGACGTGGCGGTCCGGGTCCAGGGACAGGCGCGCATCCAGGTTCTCCTGCGGCACCGTGTCGAGCACGGTCTCCCGCTCGAACCCCGGCCCATCGTGGAGCAGCAGGTTCGTCTTCCGTGCCGAGTCCACCCCGATGGAGTACAGCGCCGGTCCCGAGGGGGAGTTCCGGTCCAGGAGCAGGCAGTAGGTGAACAGGTTGCGGTCCGCAAGCGGGACCGTCTCTCCCGTGGAGAGGTTCAGCCTCACGAGCGATCCGGGCTGGGAGCCCGAGGTGTTTCGAGCCGCGACCAGCTCACCCGGAGACACCCGCACGGCGGCCTGCGCCCCCGCAATGCGAGTATCGAAGCGAGACGCCCCGGTCCGGGGGTCAGCCACGCGAATGGTGCCCCCGCTCTCCACTCCGATCAGCTCGTCCGCGGACACGCGCAGGGCAGTCAGCCCCGCACGGAAGGGAGATGCGATGCCCGCGAACGCGGCACCGGGTCCGGCGGCGGCCGACAGGTCGAGGAGCGCCAGGCCGGGCGCCGTGCTCCCGGTGCCCCAGGCGAGGAGCCGACCCGGGTCCAGGAAGGCCAGTCCCGTGTCACCCGGCAAAGGGTTCGTGGAAAACCGCGTGTGGATGGAAGAAGGAAACCGGGTGGCGGCCATGTCCCCGACGGACAGAACGCGCACCCAGGCCCGGGATGCCAGCGCCACCAGGCCGGGCGCCACGTCGAACCCTGTCAGGGAGGCCACGACGTTCTTCCCGAACGTCGTGACGGACCCGTCCGCGTCGATCCGGTCCAACCCGCCCGCGGCGTCCGCCACGTACAGCGCGTCCTTGCCGTAGGCCACGAGCGCGGGCGAGCCGGGCAGCCGGCCGCGCGGCGCGGCAACGGAGAGCGAATCCCCCGTCACCGTCCAGCGGGAAATGACGCGTGCCGGTCCGGAGAGGGCCGAGATCTCATCGCCAGAATCGGAAAGGTCCAGCGAGGTGGCGCCGCTGAAAGGCGCCCGGCCCCGCACCACGCCGCTCACCGCGTCCACGCGCACGATCTCCGTGGCGGTGCTCCCCACCAGCACGCCGCGATCCTCGGAGATGCGGATGCCGCTGAGATACGCCACGGTGGGCACGTCCATGGTCCGGGCGCCGGTGGCAACGTCCCAGTAGGTGATCCGCCCGGAGACCTGGTAGGTCATCACGAGCTTTTCCGACCGGGACATCTCGGCGAACCCGACGATGCCGAACCCCTCCGGATGGAACGCCACCGGGGCACCGCTGGCCGCCTGCAGGATCTTCAGGCCCTGCCAGGAAGACTCCCCGTACAGCAGGTAGGTGCCCATGGGAGAGAAGCGGACGAACAACGGCTCCTCCCGCAGAGGCACGCGGTACAACTGGCGCTCCTGCTCCCAGTCCCACACCGCGAGGAAGCTCCCGCCGCTCCCGTCCGACACCACCACGGCAAGCATCGGGGCCACCGGGCTTACCGCGATGCGACCCGCCTGCAACTGGGTGACCTGCAGGACCCGCTGAAGGTCACCGGATGACGGGTCCCAGATCCGGACGGTCCCGTCCTGCCCTGCCGTGAACAGGAGGCCGCTCCGATCATCGAGCTCCATCCCGCGCACCGCCCCCGCGTGGCCGCTGTCGATCAGGGCGCGCGTGTCCTCCCCCTGTGCCGATCCGAAACCCGGGGCCGTCAGCACGGCACCGAGCATCGCGGCCAGCGCAAGGGCCCGGCGGCGCCACGGGAGGCGTCGGATCACGCCGGGACTCACCCCTCGGCTCCCGTCACGCGGCGAAGGGAGACCCAGGGCGGCGTGCAGAAATCCTGGAAGGGGTCTTCCGCGACCCGGCGCTCCACGTCGGAGGCGATGCGGCCGTACAGCTCGTCCGCAAGACGGGCCATGCCCACTTCGCCCTCCCGCAGGCCCATGATGGCAAACAGGTGACGCCCGGCCTCCTCGCCGCGGTAGATGACACGGACCTCCTCCGCGGATTCCTGCGGCTCGGAGCGCTCCGAGCCGGTGAGGAGGTAATACTTCATGATCTCGATCACCCGGTCATCCCGTCCGGCGCCGGCCAGCAGGACCTTCTCCGACAGCTCGGGGAACCCCACCACGACACGGCCCGGCGATCCCACGTAGTCCAGGGCGCCGCGGAGGAAGGCCACGCGGTCTACCTCCGGCACCATGACCACCTCTCCCCACGGCTTCACGCCGGTGAGCCGGAAGGGATACTCCGGCGTCAGGCGCTTGCCGCAGGCGGGGCAGGTCACCGCCATGAAGGTGCCGTCCAGGATGAGCTGCTCGATCTCGGGGTCCGCGGCGAGGTCCGCGCGCTCGGGGATCTCCGCGTCGAACGTGGTCTCGCAGAAGCAGGCGATGCGCCGCGACGTGCTGGTCATGCCGTCACCTCCCCATGAAGAACAGCACGTCGCTGAACGTGACGAAGAGGCTGAGCCCGATCAGCAGGGAGAAGCCGATGACCTGCAGGCGCCAGATGAGCCGGGAGCGCACCGGCCTGCCGCGCACGATCTCCACGACAAAGAGCACGATCTGGCCGCCGTCCATGGCGGGAATGGGAACGAGGTTCATCAGGAACAGCACGACGCTGAGGAACGACAGGAAGCGGAAGAAGTTGACGAACCCCGCCGCCACGCCGAGCTCGAACCCGCTGGTGGCCGCGGAGCCGATGTAGTACGTGATGCGAAGCGGCCCGGCCACCGCGTTGCGCAGCTTGATGCCCTGGAACAGGAGCCCGATTCCCTTCACGGTCAGCGTGATGGTGGTCCAGGTCTCCTCCAGGCTGTGCCGCACCGCGCCCAGCGGCCCCAGTGACGGCGAGCGGTACAGCGTGAAGGCGAAGTCCAGTCCCACGTTGGGGCTGCCCTTGTCGTCGTAGACGAACACCATCCTGGCGTGCACGGGCTGGCCGGCCCGGTCGTATGTCACGTCGAGCTTGGGCGGCTTGGAAGAAAGCGCCTGGTACAGGTCCATCGTATTGGCAACCGGGTGCCCCCCCGCCTCCACGATCCGGTCCCCCGGCTGAAGGCCGGCGATGGCCGCCGCGCTTCCCGGCGCCACGCTGCGGACCAGCGGATCTATCCACGCGTAGATCCCGATCCGGCCGGCGCCCGTGTTCTTGTCAAGCTGCGGCGTCAGGTACAGCGTCTCCACCGCACCGGTGCCGGCGCGCTGGACCGTGACGGCCAGCCGCTTGCCCGGCGCC
>DASRZR010000005.1:0-5497 GCA_035686185.1 Spirochaetia bacterium
CTACGGCCGCCCCAGCCGGGTGGACACCGTCCTCATGGCCGTGAAGATGATGGGAATGAGGAGCCTCCACTACCTGCTGTATTCGTTCGGCTTCCAGATGGTCCTGGAGCAGCAGCGCGCCCGGATGAAGACCCTGTGGGAGCATTCCCGGCGCGCGGCATTCTATGCCGCGATTCTCGCCCGGGACGTCAAGCGCCGCAAGGACATCATGGATGACGCGTACGTGGCCGGCATCCTCCACGACCTGGGGTTCATCGTCGTCACGACGCTGCACCCGGTGGCCCAGACGAAGATGCGCCGCTTCTCCGTGCAGAAGAACATCCCTCCCCGGATCCTGGAGCGCTTCTCCTTCGGGATGCACCACGCGGAGATCGGCGCGCTCATCGCGGAGAAGTGGAACTTCCCGGACCAGCTCATCGAGGGCATCAAGTTCCACCACGATCCGCTGCTTGCCAGCGGACGCTATCGCGACATCGTGTTCTGCGTGTACCTGGCGAACGCGATCTGCGACCTGGAGCGCGGCATGATCAGCTACTCCCAGATGGAGAAGCCCGTTCTCGTGGACTTCGGCATCCATTCGCGGGACCACCTGCTGGACGTGGCCGCCCGGCTGCGCAAGGCGTTCGACGCCCGCACTCCGGAGTCGGGCGCCGCGGACGGCTCCTCGGAGGCGGCGGTCAGCGAAACGGCGTGAGCGCCCGGGAAAGGGACACCAGGTCGTCGGAGATGGCCTGGTTGAGCTGGGCCGCGGTGGGCGGTACCCCCGGCTTCACACCGGGGTATTCGCGGCCCGCCCGCGCGGCGTCCGCGGGACCGATGAAGCCCGGGATGGGCGTCACCGTGGAGTACAGTGACAGCGGTCCCTGGATCACGTAGCCATCGAAAAGATCGGCAAGCGTTTCCGCGCCTGCCTCCGAGTACGCGCTGCCGGCCAGTGGCAGGGCGCCCAGCGGCGTGCCCGCCGTGCTCCATCCCCCGGACTGCTTGTCCGCCGGAAGCGCGGAGATCATTCCATCAATGGCGCCGCCGGCCGCCCACGTGAGCCCGTCCGGCTGGGCAGGGTCCGGCCACGGCGCGTGCAGGGAGATCGAGAACACGCGGCTTCCTATCCGGTCGTACACGATGGCTCCCATGCGCCGGACATCCGCCAGCTTCCTGTCGTTCGCGTTCTTCTCGTACGCGCGGCTCCGGTACCGGGTGAACACGTGCTGGGTGCCGCAGAATATCAGCGCCTTGCGGCCCGCCCGCGTGAGCTCGCGATCAATGACGTCCGCCATGTGGACCTCCGGCAGCCCGTCCGCGTACAGCCGCGCCACGACGGACGGGTCGGCGAGGTCCTTCTGCTGCTGCAGCGCGTCCCAGTGCACGCGCACGTTCAGCCCGACGATCCGAAACGGCGGGGCCCCGGCCGGGCGGCGGTGGTTCACCTCCCAGGCCGCGTGGTAGAGGTCCACGTACTCCTGGTACCCCCAGGTGACGAGCCAGTCGAACGTGATGGCCCGGGCCGCTGCCTCGTCCCAGGAAGGGGCGGTGAGAAGCGCATCGATGCGCGGCTGGTCATCCGAGAGCGCGTACTCCACGCCGAGGTCGCGGATGCCGGCCGCGTACAGGCGCGGAATCAGGTCGTGCACGAGCATCACGTTCTGGCGGATCTTGAACATCTCGCCCAGCAGCACGAGATCGTGGCCGGAAAAGGCCGCCAGCACGTAGTCCTCCGGAGACTGCCACGCAGACTCGGCCCAGGAGGCGAGCGGCCCGACCACCGCGGCCGGTGCGGACGCACGGCCCGGCCCGCCGCGGTGAAGGAACTGCAGCGGGTTGAGCACCAGGACGAGGCCGGCCGCGACCACCAGGAGAATGAGAAGGGTGTTCCGTTTCACCCCTGGGTGCGCACCGGTTCGGCGAACTCTTTCGGGCTGAGCAGCATCCGCGCGTATTGCGCCCGGGTGTAGGCCCAGGGATCCTTCGCGTTGCGCGCGGAAAGCTTGCCGCGGAACGAGTCGATGGCCGGGTAGGAGTGAGCCTCCATCCACCGGGAGATCTCGTCCAGCATCGGCCGCAGCGACTTCACGCCCTGGCGGTACAGCGCGGTGACTACCTGCACGGCGGAGGCCCCGGCGAGCAGCATCTTCACGACGTCCGCCCCGCTGGTGATCCCCGAGCTCGCGCACACGTCGGCCCGGATCCTGCCATGCAGAAGGCCGGCAAAGCGCAGCGGCACCCGGCTGTCCGTGGCCGTGCTGAAGTTGAACGGCTGGGTAAGGGACTCCGTCTCCGGGTTGATGTCCGGCTGGAAGAAGCGATTGAACAGGACGAACCCGGCGGCGCCGGCCGTGTCCAGCCGGCGGATGAAGTTCAACGGGTTCGAATAGAACAGGCTGAGCTTCACGGCCACGGGGATCTTCACCGCCCCCCGGACCTCCCGCACGATCTGCTCCTGCTCCTCCTCCACGGCCTCCGCGCTCACGTCGAAGTCCCGAGGGGTGGCGAAGAAGTTCAGCTCCAGCGCGTCCACGCCCTGCTCCGCGAGCTGACGCGCGTACTCCACCCACGTCGGGCGGGTCACCGCGTTGAGGCTGGCCACCAGGGGAACCCGCACGGCCTCCCGGGCCTTCTTCACCCACATCAGGTGCTCCCGCGCGCCGGCATGCTGCAGCTTCGGGAAGATGGTGGCCATCTCCGCGTACAGCTCGCTGCCGGAGTCCAGGTCCTCCTCCAGCTTCATCCGTTCGAGCTGGACCTGCTCCTCGAAGAGGCTCTTCAGCACGATGGCCCCTGCCCCGGCTTCCTCGATGCGCTTGATACTGTCCACGTTGGACGTCAGGTCACTCGCGCCGGCGATGATCGGGTTGGAGAGCGTGAGACCACAGAAGCTCGTTTGCAGGCTGCCCATCGAGTTCCTCCTTGGTTTCAGATCAAGAATAGGGACGGGGTACCTAAAAGTCAAACCATGCCGGGCCGCCGGGCGACGCCAGGGTCAGACGGAGACCGTCCAAAGCCGGTGGCCACCGGCGGACACCCTACCGGGGGCGCGCAATCACCTCTGCCAGGGACTTCTTCTCCGCCAGCTCGCCCTTCAGCATCTCCTCACGCGCCTTGTTCACGTAGTCACGGCTCTGGAACGAGTAGGTGAACTTCGTGTGGATGTCGTAGCTGCCCTGCAGGAGCGCGTAGGTATCCTCCGTCATCACGAGCTCTTCGTCGGTGGGAATGACGAAGATGCGCACCTTGGACCCCGGCCCGGTGATCTCGGTTTCCGCGTTCCGCGTCATGGAGATCTCGTTCTTGCGCTTGTCCATGACGATGCCCATGTCCTGGAGCCCCTCCAGGCACTTCTCCCGGGTGATCGGACCACGCTCCCCGACGCCGGCCGTGAACACGATGGCATCCACGTGCCCCAGGGACGCGTAGTAGGCGCCGAGGTACTTCTTCAGTCGATATCCTTCTATTTCAATGGCGAGCTGGCAGCGCTCGTCTCCCTCGCAGGCGCCGGTCTCGATGTCCCGCCGGTCGGTGTACTTGTCCGTGATCCCCAGCACGCCGCTCTTGCGGTTGAGAATGCTGTCCATCACCTCCGGGCGGAGGCCTTCCTTCTTCATTATGTAGTAGCCGATGGCCGGGTCGTGGTCGCCGGCCCGGGTACCCATGACCAGCCCCTCCAGCGGCGTGAATCCCATGGAGGTATCCACCGAGACGCCGTTCCTCACCGCGTTGGCGCTGGAGCCGTTGCCGATGTGGAAGCAGACAAGGTTCGTGGCAAACGGCTGTTTCCCCAGCAGGACGGAGGCGCGCTTGGAAACGTAGAGGAACGAGGTGCCGTGGAAGCCGTAGCGCCGCACCCGGTAGTTCTCGTACCAGGCGTAGGGAAGGGCGTACAGGAACGCGGACGGCGGCATGGTCTGGTGCCACGCGGTGTCCATGATGGCGCAGTGGGGAACGTCCGGCATCACCTCCCGGGCCGCCTCGATGCCGGTGATGTTGGGCGGGTTGTGAAGCGGTGCCAGGTCGGACAGCTCCCGGAAGGTGGCGAGCGCCTGGTCATCGATGACAACGGATTTTGCGAACCGGTCCCCGCCGTGCACCACGCGGTGACCCACCGCCTTGATCTCCGACAGGTCCGAGATGGCCCCGACCTCGGGATCCTGCAGCGTCTGCACGATCAGCTCGATGGCATCCCGGTGATGCGGGCAGTCCTTCTCCCGCTTTATCTTCTTCCCGCTGCGCTTGGAATAGTGGTTGATGAACGAACCGCCGACGGTGACGCGCTCCACGATCCCGGAGGCCAGCACCTCGCGCTCGTCCCAGCGGTAGAGCTGGTACTTGAGCGAGGAACTTCCGCAGTTGAGGGTGAGGATGTCCATTCACGCTCTCCTTGCCATGCCATTGCTCGAAGTGAGAAAGGACGCCGCGACGGGTGCCGTCGGCGATGACGGGCGAGTGTCCGCCTTCAGTGTAGTATCGAGAATCCGTGCGGAGGTCAAGGAGAGGCCGGCGGGTGATGCCTGCGTCCGTCACGCAAGCACCCGCGCCCCCGCGGCCGTTTTCTCCCGAGTGTGCGCCCCCATCTCCGTTGCGCTGCCGCCCTGGCATTCTCTGTGCTGCTACGGTGTCCTCCCGCGGGCGTCGCCGCGCCGGCGGAGGTCAGCGTCCAGGATGGCTTCACGTGGCCGGACATGCCGCAGGTCCGTGTCAGCCTGCGGGAGGGAGATGCCCTGGTTCTTTCCCGGTGGCAGGGCCCGCCCGGCACGGACCTCCTGGCCGCCGGTGTTTCCAGCCGCTACGCTTCCGCCGGACCGCTCCTGGGCCAGGGGCTGTTCCGTCTCGCGTCGGACCCGCTGGGTTTCACCGCGGCAAGCGCCGTGTTCTCGGAGCCCACCGCGCTCGTGCTGGACTCCTCGCTTGCCTCGTCCTGGCGCGGGATGGTGCTGACGCCGGCGGGAGGCATGGGGCTGTTCGCGCGGGAGCACGGCCGGGGCGGTGACAATGGCGCGTATGCCTCCGTGGCCGTCGCGCCGGGCGTCGGTACCGATGGCCTGGTCCAGTGTTCCCGGTTTCCCGCCCAGGACCCGGGGGATGACTGGTTTGCCTCCAGGAGCCCTTTCCCCGGCGGGGACATGACCCGGGTGGCCGGCCGGCTCTTCCTGCGATCCTCCCGCCTGGACTGCTCGATGAGCGCCGCAGTCTCTTCTCCTGCCGGAGCGGCTCCCGGATCCGCCGGCTGCCTGTGGGTACGGGCCAGGTCCCGCCCGGCGGACGCGGCCCTTCTCCTGGCGGTGGCCTCACCGGGTTTCCGCGGGGCTGACGCCCGGTGCTTGCCGGACACCTCCGAGATCTCCGGCGCGCTGCGCCTGGGCGCGGATCCCCAGGTTGGCGTGGCGCACGCCACTGTTTCCCGGATCACGTGGCGCTTCGCCTTCAGTCCCCAGCCGGCCCTTCCGGACCGCGTCGTGCTGAAGGCGGATGTCGCACGCGACCTTCCCGGGCCCTTCCGGGGACC
>DASRZR010000006.1:0-5527 GCA_035686185.1 Spirochaetia bacterium
GCTGGCCCGGCAGCGGGGCATCACGCTGCTGGTGTCCTCCTGGGACATGGAGGAGACCCGTCGTCGCCTGGAGACCCGCCTGTGCGGACGGGGAAAGGTGCCGCGGTGATCACCCTGAGCTGCAGGATTGATGGCGGCGATTTCGACTCTGCCGGCCAGGCAACGCGCGGGCTCAAGGAGCGCCTGTCCCGGCTCGGGGTCAGCCCTTCCGTGATGCGCCGCGCCATGATTGCCTCCTACGAGGCGGAGATGAACGTCGTCATCCATGCCCGCCGGGGCACGCTCTGGGCCCGGCTGGACGTGGGCCAGCTCGACATCGAGGTGGCCGACGAGGGGCCGGGCATCCCGGACGTCCGGCTCGCCCTGATGGAAGGCTGGTCCACGGCCTCCTCCCGGGCCCGGGAGATGGGGTTCGGCGCGGGCATGGGCCTTCCGAACATCCGTCGCAGCAGTGACCAGTTCGACATAGAGACCCGGGTCGGCCGCGGCACCCGGATACGCTCCACGATCTTCCTTGGCGGCGATGCACCCGTCACCGAGCCGGAACCCGCCGTCCCGCTTTCCATCGACGCGGGCCAGTGTCGCCGGTGCCTGAGGTGCCTCCGCGCCTGCCCCACCGGGGCACTTCGCGTTCACGCGGACGGCCCGTCGATCCGCGCACCCCTGTGCATCGGCTGCACGGCGTGCATTCGCGAATGCCGGCAGGGCGCGATACGGCTGCCCGCTGACGGGCAGCCCCTCGTCGTGCCGAAGGATTCCCTGCTCGTGGTCCCCGCGGCTTTCTTTGCTGGCGCTCCCGGAGAGCCGTCCGTGTCCTCCACGGAGAGGATGCTCCGCGGCATGGCCGGCCTCGGGTTTGCCGAAGTTCGCCTTGCGGAGGAGTGGGCAGAGGCGTTGCGCGCCGAAGCCGGCCGCTCCCCGTCACGGGCCGTTGCCCCGGTGATTCCTCCGACCTGCCCGGCCGTCGTCGCGCTGGTGGAAAGCCGGTTTCCTTCCCTGATCCCTCATCTCGGGCCGTGGCTCCCCCCGCTGGAGGCGGCCGGTGAGGAGTTCCCCCTGCGGTCCGTGTTCCTTGTTGCTGCCTGCCCGGCTCAGCACCTTTCCGCGAATCGCGCCAGCCTCACGCCGCGACTCACCGTGATCGGTGCGGACGGTCTTCGAGAAGCGCTGCGCGATGCCCCGCCGGGAGAGATGCCCCGGGGGACCACCCAACCCATGCGCGGCTCCCACCCCGACGGCGCGCTTGCCATCTGCGGCGGGAGACAGGTCATGGCGGCGCTGGCCGCGCTGGAAACGGGCGCGTTCTCCGACGTGCCGGTGCTGGACCTGGCGATGTGCGAAAGCGGCTGCTCGGGATCGGCGCTGCTCTGCGTCGAGCCGTTCCTGGCGGAGCTTGCCGGCCGGCGCCTGGAGGCGCTCCGTGCCGGCTTGCCGGCGAGTGACGCCGGGGCCGTTTCCAGGAGCGCGGCGTATCGGCAGCGCCCCGGCATGCGGCTGCACCCGGACATGGCATCCGCCATCGCGGCGCTCGGCCGCATCGACGAGCTTGCTCGCGCGCTCCCCGGCCGGGACTGCGGCGCCTGCGGCGCGCCGACGTGCGCCCTGCTGGCGGAAGACATCGTGATGGGGCGGGCGGACCGCTCCTGCTGCCCGCATGCGACGGAGGTTTCCCCATGACGCTGGCACAGATCGCGGCCCAGCTGGGCCTTGAGGTTTTCACTCCCGAGCTCGCCACCGAGGGCGGGGACGACGTGACGCACGGCCATGCCTCCGACCTCCTGAGCGAGGTGCTGGCCAACGCGCCGGCCGGCGCCGTGCTGCTCACGACGCAGGTGCACATGAACGTGGTGGCCGTGGCTCTGCACGCGGGGCTTGCCGCAGTGGTGTTCACGCAGGGCATGCAGCCGGAGCACGCGGTGCGGATGAAGGCCGTGGAGGAAGGCCTCCCGTTGCTGGGTTCCCGGGAATCCACGTTCGACCTGGCCGGACGGCTGTACGCGCTGGGCCTTCGGGGCACGCGGGACGACGCGGCCGGCAGATGAGGCGGATCATGGCGGACCTGCACGTTCACACGTCGCGCTCCCCCTGCGCTTCCGCGGACATGACCCCCGCGGCCGTCGCGGCGGAAGCGGCGCGCCGGGGGCTGGAGATGATCGCCGTTTGCGACCATAACACGGCCGCGGCCGTGCGCGACGTCATGCGGGCGGGCGCCGACGGCGGTCCGGTGGTGATTGCCGGCATGGAGATCACCACCCGGGAGGAAGCGCACGTGCTGGGCCTGTTCCCGTCCGCGGAAGCCGCCGAGGCGGCGGCCTCCGAGCTGGACGTGGACGCCTCCCTCCTGTCCGCCGCCACGCCGTGCAGCCTCTCGGAAACGGTGGATCTCGTGCACCGGCATGACGGCCTTGCCGTGGCGGCCCACGTGGATCGGCCGAGCTTCAGCGTGCCGAGCCAGCTCGGGTTCATCCCCGCGAACGTCCCGTTCGACGCGCTGGAGATTTCCGCGGCCGGGGCCGCGCGCGGGCGCGCCGCGGCTTTCGAGTGCCTGGGGCTGCCGCTGGTGAGCTCCTCTGATGCGCATTTCCTGGAGGACATCGGGACCGGCGGTACGCTGCTGGACGTGGAGGCGCCGGGGTTTGCCGAGCTCGTGCGCGCGCTGGGGCGTCACGAAGGGCGGGGGTGCGTCATTGCGTGAGATCAGCCTCCACATCCTGGACCTGATCGAGAACGCGGTGCGCGCCGGAGCCGGTGTCATCGCCATTGCCGTGGAAGAGGAGCCGGAGAAAGACCTGCTGTGCATCGGCGTGGAGGACAACGGTCCCGGGCTGCCGGTGGCCGCGGAGATCGCCACGGACCCCTTTTTCACCACCAAGGAGGGGAAGAAGACGGGACTGGGGCTCAGCCTCATGAAGTTCCGCACCGAGCAGGCCGGCGGAACGTTCCGGCTGGAACGGTCCTGCCTGGGCGGCGCGGCGGTGCGCGCCACCATGCCGCTGTCCCACGTGGACAGGAGCCCGCTGGGAGACCTGGCCGCCACGCTGGCGTCCGTGGCCTGCACGTGCCCGGACGTGGACCTGCGCTGCCGGCTGCGCGTGGGAGAGCGGGAGTGGCGCGTGAGCACGGCGGATATCGCCCGCCGGCTTCCCGTGGGGGGCCGCAGCGAGATCGCGGTGGCGCGCGGGATGAGGGAACGGATCGCGGAAGGCCTGAACGACCTCCGCGTGACTCAATAGCGAGGAGCGAAAGGGGAGCCGGATGAACGAGGCAAAGGCAACCGCCTGCGCGTGCGGCGCACAGGCAACGGATGAGCAGCTCATGCAGCGGCTGGACGAGGTGCTCACCGAGTACCAGGGCAGGCCGGGGGCGCTCATCCCCGTGCTGCAGATCGCCCAGGGGATCTTCGGGTACCTGCCGGAGCACGTGCTGAAGCGCGTGGCGCTGCGGCTGGGCAAGTCGTACAGCGAAGTGGCGGGGGTGGTGGGGTTCTACGCGTTCTTCGCCACGCAGCCGCGCGGGAAGCACGTCATCCGCGTCTGCCTGGGTACCGCCTGCTACGTGCGCGGCGGCAAGCAGGTGCTGGAGGCGATGCGCAAGGAGCTGGGCATCGAGGTGGGCCAGACGTCACCGGACGGCATGTTCACGCTGGAGGTGGCGCGCTGCTTCGGGGCCTGCGGCCTGGCGCCGGCCATGTGCATCGACGAGGAGGTCTACAAGCGGGTACGACCGGCCCGCATCCGGGAGATCCTCGCTACCTACCACCAGGACGGGAAGGGAACGCCGGCCGGGAAACCCGCGGCGAAGAGGCCGCGCGCCGCGCGCGCCACGGCAACCGCAAAGAAGCGCGTCACCCGGCCGACCTCCCGTCGGTCCGGGAAGAAGCCCGGCAGCCGCAAAGGAGTGAAGGTCCATGGATAAGATCAGGAGCCTGCAGGACATCGTGGCCATCCGCGAGCAGGCGCAGCGGGCCACGGCTCTCCGGGAGGACGGTTACCATCTGTGCTTCACCGTCCACATGGGCACGTGCGGGATCGCCAGCGGCGCCCGCGACGTGGTCAACGCCATGGCGGACGAGGTCCAGAAGTCCGGCCGCACCGACATACGGCTTACCACCTCGGGATGCATCGGCGCCTGCGAGCACGAGCCGGTGATGACCGTGGAGGCGCTGGGAGCCGATCCCATTCTCTACGGAAGGCTGGACGCGGCAACGGCCCGCGAGGTCTTCCGCAACACGCTCGCCGGCAAGGGCTCGCCGCAGCACGTGGTGTACATCGGGACCGAGCCTTCTGACGCGCGCCGGTCCGGCCGGGGAGGAAAAGCATGAAAACGACACGCCTGCACCTGCTGATGTGCTTCGGCACGGGGTGCGTCTCTTCCGGCGCGGAGAAGGTCCGGGAGGCGCTGGTGCGCGAGCTGGCCGCGCGCGGGCTCATGGACAAGGTGAGCATCGACGCGATGGATGACCCGCACTCCCCGCGCGAGACGGGGACGGGGGAAGTGGCGGTGGTCAAGACCGGCTGCAACGGCTTCTGCGCGTGCGGCCCGATCATGGTGGTCTACCCGGGCGGGTACTTCTACCAGAAGCTCGCCCCGGAAGACATGGCGGAGCTGGTGGAGGAGCACCTGCTGAAGGGACGGCCCGTGGAGCGGCTGATGTTCCGCCACCCGGTGACCCAGGCGGTCATCCCGCACTACGCGGATATCCCGTTCTTTGCGAAGCAGAACCTGCGCGTCCTGCACAACAAGGGAAAGATCTCCGCCACGAGCCTGGAGGAATACATCGGCCGGGGCGGATACGTGGCCACGGCCAAGGCGCTGCTGGAGATGACGCCGCAGGGGATCATCGACGAGATGAAGAAGTCCGGCCTGCGCGGCCGCGGCGGGGCCGGTTTCACCACCGGCATGAAGTGGGAGTTCGCGGCCAAGCCGAAGGCGGACCGCAAGTACTTCCTGTGCAACGCGGACGAGGGGGACCCGGGAGCGTTCATGGACAGGAGCGTCCTGGAGAGCGACCCGCACGCGGTGGTGGAAGGCATGATCATCGGCGCGCGCGCCATCGGCGCCAGCCAGGGCTACATCTACTGCCGGGCCGAGTACCCGCTGGCCATCGAGCGGCTGACGCTGGCCATCGAGCAGTGCCGCGAGCGCGGCCTGCTGGGAAAGGACATCCTGGGCACCGGCTTCGACTTCGACATCGACATCGCGCGCGGGTCCGGCGCGTTCGTCTGCGGCGAGGAGACGGCCCTCATGCGCTCCATCGAGGGCAAGCGCGGCGAGCCGCGGCCGCGGCCTCCCTTCCCGGCGGTCGCCGGCCTCTGGGAGAAGCCGACGGTCCTCAACAACGTGGAGACCCTCGCCAACGTGCCGCTCATCATCGCCAACGGGGCCGACTGGTTCCGCTCGGTCGGGACGCCCAAGAGCCCCGGCACGAAGATCTTCGCGCTCACCGGCAAGGTGAACAACGTCGGCCTCGTCGAGGTGAACATGGGCGTGCCCCTCGGGGAGATCATCTACGACATCGGCGGCGGCA
>DASRZR010000007.1:0-10758 GCA_035686185.1 Spirochaetia bacterium
GCTCCAGCCAGCGGTACCAGCCCCGCACGCCCGAGATCATGCGGTTGATGGAGCGCGGGGAAAGCCCCTGGCGCGACAGCCAGGCCACGAACCCGCGCGCCTCTCCCACGCCGGCGTCCTGCGCCGTGACGCCCTGCAGCGACAGGAAGGACTCGAACTTCTCCAGATCCTTGCCGTAGGACTCCAGCGTGTGGGGAGAGAGCTTACGAACGGTGCCGAGGTAGACGAGGTAGCCTTCACGCACTCTGGTCGTCCGCCTCCTTCGTGTGCAGGTAGTCGCATTCCGGGTTGATGCAGGACTTGTACGCGCCGCGCTGGCGGTCTTCCTTCTCCACGAGGAAGTGCCCGCACTTGGGGCACGGCGAGTCGGTGGGCTTGAAGTAGGTGACGAAGTCACACGTGGGGTAGTTCGTGCAGCCGTAGAACTCCCGGCCCCGGCCCTGCTTGCGCTTGCGCGCCACGATCTGGCCGCCGCAGCCGGGCCGCGGGCAGGCGGCCAGCGGAACGGGCTTCGTGTTCTTGCACTCCGGGAAGCCCGTGCAGGCGAGGAAGAACCCGTAGCGGCCGAGCTTCTTCACCATGGGGCGCCCGCAGACGTCACAGACCACGTCCGTCTTCTCGTCCATCACGCCCTTCACGGACTCCAGCGTCTCCGCCACGGAGCTCACCTTCCCCTGGAACGGTCCGAAGAACTCCTTGATCATGGCGTGCCAGTCCGACTTGCCTTCTTCCACCTCGTCCAGCCGCTGCTCCATGGAAGCGGTGAACCCGGGGTCCAGCAGCTCGGGGAAGCTCTTGCTCAGCATGTCGTTGATGATCTTGCCGAGCATCGTGGGGATGAGCTGGCGCGCCTTTCGGACCACGTAGTAGCGATCCAGCAGCACGGAGATGATGGGCGCGTACGTGGAGGGCCGGCCGATCCCCTTCTCTTCCAGCGTCTTCACGATGGTGGCGTCCGTGTAGCGCGGCGGCCCCATGGTGAAGTGCTGCTCCGGGTGGAACTTCACGTGCTCCAGCGTCTCCCCGACGGAAAGCGGAGGCAGCGCCTTGGTCTGCTCCTTGGAGGCCAGGAGCGTGAGCGCTTTCTGGAAGCCCTTCTCCACGACCTTCGTGCTGGAGGCGCGGAACGTGCACCGGCCGGCGGTGATGTCCACGGTGGTGGTACTGGCCCGGGACGGGTTCATCTGCGAGGAGACGAACCGCTCCCAGATGATGGAATACAGGCGGAACTCCTCCGACGTGAGGTGCTTCTTCAGCTCCGCGGGCGTACGGGTGACGTACGTGGGACGAATGGCTTCGTGGGCGTCCTGCGCTCCCTTTCCCGCCGCGTACTGGATCGCCTCCGCCGGGAGCTCTCCCGGGAACTCCGTGCCGATGAACTCGCGGACCTCCGCCAGTGCCACGTCCGAGATCCGGGTGGAGTCTGTTCTCATGTAGGTGATGAGCCCCAGGCGCTGGGAGCCGATGTTCACGCCCTCGTACAGCCCCTGGGCAATCTGCATGGTCTTGCGAGCCGTGAACCCGAACCGGTTGGCCGCCGTCTGCTGCAGGGTGGAGGTGGTAAACGGCGGACGGGGACGGGAGAGCTTCTCCGTGGAGCGGATGTCGCTCACCGTGAACGGCGCGTCCTTCAGCTCCGCGACAACCGCCAGAGTGGCCGCCTCCGAGCCCAGCACCGGTTTCTGCCCGTCCACGGAAGCGAGCTGGGCCATGAGCACGTGCCGTCCCTTGGCGAGCTCCGCGTCCAGGCTCCAGTACTCCTCCGGGAGGAACGCCTCTATCTCTGCCTCCCGCTCGCAGATCAGCCGAAGCGCCACGGACTGCACGCGTCCGGCGGACAGCCCGTTCTTCACCTTCTTCCACAGGAGCGGGGACAGGTAGTAGCCGACGATCCGGTCCAGGATGCGGCGCGCCTTCTGCGCGTTGACCTTGGACATATCGATGGTGCCCGGATGCGCCACGGCGTCCCGGATGGCCTTGGGCGTGATTTCGTTGAACGTGATCCGCTGGATGTCCGGTTCCGTCTTCCCGCCGGCCAGCGCGTTTTTCAGATGGAAGGAGATGGCCTCTCCCTCCCGGTCATTATCCGATGCCAGCAGCACCGTGTCCGCCTTGCGCGCCTTCTGCTTCAGGTCCTTGAGGATCTTCGCCTTGCCGCGGACGGTGATGTACTCCGGCTCGAAGGTGTTCTCCACGTCGATGGCCAGGCGGGACTTCGGCAGGTCGATCAGGTGCCCCATGGAGGCGGCCACCGTGTAGCCCTTCCCCAGGTACTTCTCGATGGTCTTGCCCTTGGCCGGAGACTCCACGATGAGCAGGACCTGCTTGCGGCGACGCGCGCCGGCCGCGCGGGAAGCGGAGCCCGACTTGCCACCCGCGGAGCGGCCGGCGGCCGGCTTCTTCTTCGGGGCCGGGCGATCGCCGCTTTGCGGGGACATGGGCTCGCCGCCTTCCGGGGACGCATCGGCGGCGGCGGACGCGCCAGCGGCCGGCTGCGGCCGGTTCTCTATCGGCTTCTCGTTGTCTCTGACTTCGTTGTCTTCCTGCATCATGCTCTCCAATATGCCTCGCCGGCGCGCCGCACACAGGCGCCGCTGATCTCTGCCTCCACCGAGGGGGCCGCCGGTGTCCCCGGCGCGCGGCGCGGCCTGTCCGTCCGCGGTCTCGGCTCGGCGATCCCCCAGTCACGGAAGATCGCGCGGGCGCTGCGGATGGCCGGCGCCCCGCTTTCCGCCAGCCGACGCGTGCCCTCTCCCGTGCTGCCCACGGTTCCCGCCGCGTGCACCCACAGGTCGCGGTCCTGCTCCAAGGCGTACTCCGCGGTGAGCAGGGCCCCGGACCGCTCGGGGGCCTGGACGACCACCACGCCGCGGCACATCCCGCTGATGATCCGGTTGCGGGCCGGGAAATGCCAGCGCAGCGGCGGGACGCCCGGCGGGTATTCGCTCACGATGGCCCCTCCGCCCTCCAGCAGCCCCTGCGCCGCCTGGCGGCTGGAGGACGGGTAGATGAGGTCGATGCCGTTGCCGAGCACCGCCACGGAGCGGCCGCCGGCCCGGATGCAGCCTTCATGAGCCTCCCGATCGATTCCCCGCGCAAGCCCGGAAACGACCGTGAGGCCGCGCCTGCCCAGCTCGAATCCGAGCCGGAAGGCTGCCTCCCGGCCAGCCCCGGTGGGAAAGCGCGTGCCGACGATGGCGGCGAGGAGTGTTCCCGGTTGTGGAAGAGACCCGCGGACGAACAGCGCAAGAGGAGGGTCCGCGATCTCGCCGAGCAGCGGCGGGTAGTGCAAGTCCCCGTAAAAGATGCTCGTCACGCCGTCCGCGGTCAAGCGGTCCCGAATTCGCTCCGCGGACTCCAGGAGTGACTGCGGGAGCCACTGCCGGGTATGCAGCCGGCGGCCCAGCAGCCCCGAGATATCCGCCAGGGGAAGCTCGAACAGGGGGGACGGCTTCTGCAGCCGGCCTACCAGGAGCCGTTTCTCGTACGGGCTCAGGAACTCCACCAGGGAAAGGGCGATGAAGCAGAGCTGCTCGCGGGCATCCGCGGCGACCCAGGGTGCGATATCCATGCCCTTTGTGAACGGCAGGATCGGAAGCGCGGCTTTCATGCTCTGCCCGCCTTGCCGGCGTCGCGCGGGCGCTGACGCCGCTCCGCGTCGCTCGCCCGGGCTGCACTCTCGCCGTCCCTCTTCGCGGGCCGGCTGTCGTGCTCGGGGTGCTGCGCACCCCTCGGGCTCTCGCGGCCCTGCGCGCCTTCGGCGCTCGGTCCGCTGCCGCCCCGGGGATGGAACTCCTGGTGCGTCTTCTTCAGCGCCTCCTGGCTCACGTGCGTGTAGATCTGCGTGGTGCCGATGTCCGCGTGGCCCAGCAGCTCCTGCACGGAGCGCAGGTCCGCGCCGCCCTCCAGGAGATGGGTGGCAAACGAATGGCGCAGCGTGTGCACCTTTCCCTGCACGCCGGCCGCCTGCGCCAGCCGCTTGAACGTTTTCCACACGGTCTTGCGGGAGAGCTTCCGGCCCGTGCGGCCCACGAACAGCGCTGCCGTGGGTCGCGGGCCGGCCAGGACCGGACGGGACTCCGCAAGGTAGCGCTGCAGCTCCGCCACCGCGCGGTTTCCCAGCGGCACCAGGCGTTCGCGGGAGCCCTTTCCCATGACGCGCACGGCGCGTTCGGGAATGAAGAGCCGGTCCACGGTGAGCTGCACGGCCTCGGTGACGCGAAGGCCGCAGGAATAGATCAGCTCGAAGAGCGCCCGGTCGCGGATCCCCAGCGGCTTCGTGGGGTCACACGCGTCCAGCAGCGCCTCGATCTCCTCGGCGGGAAGCTGCCGCGGGATCTTCATGGACAGGCGTGGGGGATCCAGCAGTCGCGCGGGATTGGCTTCCATGCGGCCTTCCAGCACCAGGAACCGGAAGAAGGACCGCACCGCGGAGGCGGCCTTGGCAAGCGTGCGCGCGTCCGTGTCCCGCACCTGGCGGCTGGTGATCCAGTCCGACACGTCTTTCACATCGGACTGCGTGGCGTTGCGCCCCGCCTCCTGCAGAAACGCAAGGAAGGACCTCACCTCCGTGGCGTACGTGGCCACGGTGGTGGGAGACAGCCGGCGCTCCGCCGCGAGGTACGCGAGGAAGGCAGGCATCTCGTCCGTTCCGGTTCCCGAGGCGCGGGGTTCCATTGTCGGCCCGTCAGTCCTTCTGGCCGGCGATGCGCTTTTCCCGCAGCACCGTCGGCACGCTCAGGTCCGCTTCCCGGGAGTTGCGGCCCAGCAGGAAGTCTTCCGGCGTGGCGCGCACGCCGCTCTTGCCCATGGAGGCCCATTCCTCGTAGGGGATGACCTCCTCCACCTTCGCGGGCTCCGCCGCCGCCGCGGCCGGTCGGGCCGAGGGAGTGAAGCCGGTGGCAATCACGGTGACGCGCAGCCGGTCGTTCAGCGCCTCCACGATCGATGTGCCGGCGATGATGAGCGCATCGTCATCCGCGTTGGCGGTGATGATCTTCAGCACTTCCTCGTACTCGGACAGGCAGAAGTCGAACCCGCCGGTCACGTTCACGAGGATTCCCTTGGCCCCTTCCACCCGGGCGTCTTCCAGGAGCGGGTTGTTGATGGCGTTCGTGGCCGCGTCCGTGGCCCGGTTTTCCCCGCTGCCGATCCCGATGCCCATGAGGGCATCGCCCTTGCCCTTCATGATGGTGCGTACGTCGGCAAAATCGATATTGATCTCGCCGGGCTCCGTGATGAGGTCCGAGATGCCCTGCACGCCCTGGCGCAGCACGTCATCCGCCATGAAGAACGCCTCCCGGATGGGCGTGCGCTTCTCCGCGATCTTCAGCAGGTGCTGGTTGGGGATCGTGATGAGCGTGTCCACTTCCTGGCGCAGGCGCGAAATGCCCTCCTCCGCGAGCTGCATCTTGCGCTTGCCTTCGAAGTCGAACGGCTTCGTCACCACCGCCACGGTCAGGGCGCCGAGCTGACGCGCCACGTGGGCCACCACCGGGGCCGCCCCCGTGCCGGTGCCGCCTCCCATGCCCGCCGTGATGAAGACCATGTCCGCGCCGCGCAGCATGTTGGCGACACTCTCCTGGTCTTCCATGGCGGCCTTCTCCCCGATCTCGGGGATGCCGCCCGCGCCAAGGCCGCCGGTCAGCTTCGTGCCGATGGCGAAGCGCGTTTCCGCGTTGGAGCTGTGCAGCGCCTGCTGGTCCGTGTTGATCGCCACGAACGAGACGTTCTTCAGTCCCATGGCGATCATGCGGTTGACGGCATTGCTGCCGCCGCCGCCCACGCCAACGACCTTGATGACCGTCGGGCTGGCCCCGTCATTGTTGAAAAGCTCGATGTTCATGTCTCCCCTCCCTAGACACGGACGTCGACGTGCGCGACGGCCATGGACGGCCGGGAGCGCACCGCAGACATGGATCGGGGCGCAACCGCGCCCGCTTCATTTCAAAAGAAGTCCTTGAACCAGGCTCTCATCCTCTCCCATACGCTCGTGAACGTGCTCTCGCTGGAGCTCGTGTCAAACCCTTCCGCCCCCTCCCGGGAGGCGCCGAACATCACCAGGCCCACGCCCGTGGAATACATCGGGTCGTGATATTCCTCCACGAGACCGCCCAGCCGCACGGGGTAGCCCACCCGGGCCGGCAGTCCGAATATCTCGGAGGCCAGCTCCGCGGTGCCGGCCAGCAGCGAGCCGCCGCCCGTGAGCACCACGCCGCCGCCCAGGAGGTGGAGGTAGCCCTTCTTCTCGATCTGCTCCTTCACCATTCCCAGGATCTCCGCCATGCGGGGCTGAATGATCTCCGCCATGGCCCGGCGGCCGATGCCGCGCGGAGGCCGTCCGCCCACGCCGGGGATGACTACTTCCACGTCCTCCAGAATGGAGGGCACGTAGCAGCAGCCGTGCTCCTTCTTGATCTTCTCCGCCGCTTCCAGCGGGGTCTTCAGCATGATGGAAAGGTCACTCGTGACCTGTTCCCCGCCGATGGACAGGACCTCCGTGTGGTACGGGGCTCCCTCCAGGTGGACGAGCACGTCCGTGGTGCCCCCGCCGAGGTCGATGAGCAGCACGCCCAGCTCGCGCTCGTCGGAGGTCAGCACCGCCTTGGAAGAAGCCAGCGGCTCCAGCACGATGTCGTTCACCTTGAAGCCGGCCCGGTTCACGCACTTCACGATGTTCTGCGCGGAGGTGACCGCCCCGGTGATGATGTGCGCTTCCGCCTCCAGCCTCACGCCCACCATGCCCACGGGGTTCTTGATGCCCCCCTGCTGGTCCACGATGAACTCCTGCGGGATGACGTGCAGGACCTCGCGGTCCATGGGGATCACGATGGCCTTGGCCGCGTCGATCACGCGGTCCACGTCTTCCTTCGTGATCTCCCGGTCCTTGCCGGTCACCGCCACCACGCCGCGGGAGTTGATCCCCTCGATGTGGCCCCCAGCCACGCCGGTGTACACGCCGTAGATCTCCCGCCCGGACATCAGCTCGGCGGACTCCACGGCGTTCTGGATGGACTTCACGGTGGACTCGATGTTGATCACCACTCCCCGACGCAGGCCGCGGGACGGCGTGGTGCCCACGCCGATGATCTCCAGCTGGCCGGTCTCGTTGACCTCGCCGATGATCGCGCAGACCTTTGTCGTTCCGATATCCAGCCCGACGATCAGCTCCGTGGGAGTCACCGACTCATCCCCCTTTCGCCCCGGCACCGCCCGCCCGGCGGTACACCACGTCACCGCTGCGGAAATCGAGTTCCTGAATATCCCGCAAAACGCCCTGGCGCGACAAGAGGTCGATCACCATGAGCGCGTACTTCACGAAGCTCTCGTCCACGCTGCCGCGCGTGCGGATGGGAACGCGCGCCGACGTGAGGTACACGAGCAGCTCGAGGTCCTGCGGGAGACCGGAGGCGACGGACGCCCGTTCGGCGGGCGGCCCGGCCGCCGCGTCGGTGTCCGTCATCGGCCCCGCGATCCTCACCTCAGAGACCATCCCGTACAGCGCCGGGGCGCGGTCCCGAAGGGCGCGCAGGTCCGCGAAGAGAGCGCGCACAGAGACCGGAAGAGCGGCGCCCAGCGTGATGTCCCCGGCGGTGATGCCGGACACCACCGGCAGGTCCAGGTCGGCCCCGGTGTCACCGACGCGGTACACCACGCCGTCCTCGTCCACGAGGACCGGCACCGTGTGCCCGTCCTGCGCCGCCAGGACGAGCGCCGCCGGCTGCCGCCCCCACAGCGTCACGCGCACCGTGTCCGGGAACACCCGCTGGACCTGGGCCCGGCGCACGAGCGGGCTCCCCTCCAGGCGCTTCTCGATGGCCGCTTCCGACACGCTGTACCAGTGGTCACCGCCCTGGATTCCCGAGAGCGCGAGCACCTCGTCGTCGGACAGCGGCACGTCGCTGTGCACCGTCACGTGGCGGATCGCGAGCAGCGGCTCGCCAACGAACCGCCCGAGGAGCACCAGCCCGCAGGCGGCGGCCAGCACGCCGAGCAGCGGGCGCACCCACCGGCGCGTCGTGCGGCGGTCCGGCGAGCTGCCGTGGATGGCGGCGCCTCCGTAGGCGGACTCGGCACTAGACATTGGGCACCCTCCGGGACAGGTTCACGAGAAGACCGCACATGACGAGCGTGGCGAACAGGGACGAGCCCCCGGCGGAAAAGAACGGGAGCGTCACGCCGGTGGTCGGCACGAGGCCCACGGCGACGGCCATGTTCAGCAGGGCCTGCAGGCACAGCGCCGAGGTCACGCCGAACGCCACGAAGTAGGAGAAGCGGTCCGGGGCCCGCAGGGCGATCCGGTAGCCGCGCCACGCCAGGAGGCCGAACAGGCCCAGCACGAACAGGGATCCCAGCAGCCCGGTCTCCTCTCCCACGATCGTGTAGATGAAATCGGAGTACGACATGGGAAGCGGCCCGAGCTTGGCCGCGCTGCGGCCAAGCCCCCGGCCGAACAGGCCGCCGCTCACCACGGCCGCCTTGGCGGTAACGATCTGGTAGCCCCCGCCACTGCTGTGGGAGGACAGGTCGAAGAAGGCGAGCAGGCGCTGCACGCGGTGCTCCCGGGTGAACAGCAGCAGGAATCCCAGCGGGACCGTGAGCAGCGTGACCAGCAGGACGTGAAGGACAGCCACCTCGGAGACGAACATCATCGCCAGCCCGATGACCAGGATGAAGATGGCGGTGGAGTAGTCGTTCTGCAGGAGGATGATGCCGGCGAAGAGGCTCGTGACGATGAACGGGGCGATGAGAGAGTTCAGCGTGAGCCCCTCCCCCTCCTCCCGTTTGGCAAAGTAGGAGGCAAGGTAGAGGATGAGCACGAGCTTCACGATCTCGGAGGGCTGCAGGGAGAACCCCAACACCGTGATCCAGCGCCGGGATCCCAGGACGGAGGTGCCCAGCCGGGGAAGGAACGGCAGCAGCGCGGCGGCCAGCGCTCCCAGGAGGATCAGCGGCATCCAGCGCCGAAGGGCCTCCAGCGGCGTCACGGAAACGAGAAACGCGGCCACCGCGCCCAGCCCTCCCCAGATGAGCTGGCGCTTCAGGAGGAACAGCGGGTCCTTGAAGGCGCGCGCGGAGAACGAGTAGGAAGCGGAGAACAGCAGGGCGAGCCCCGTGCCGAGGATCACGATGAGCAGCATCACCAGGACCAGGTCTCCGTGCTGTTTCTCCACGCGTTCCATCGTGCCGTCCCTACTGGATCTTCAGCGTGGAGAGGCCGAGGATGGCGAACAGGCCGCCCAGGATCCACAGGCGGGCCACCACCTTGCTCTCCTGCCACCCGCTGAGCTCGAAGTGGTGGTGCAGGGGCGCCATCTTGAAGACCCGGCGACCGGTGAGCTTGAACGAGATCACCTGGATGGCCACGGACAGCGTCTCCAGCACGAACACGCCGCCCAGGACGAGGATCAGCACCTCCTTCTTCAGTATCAGGGCCACGACGCCGAGCACGCCGCCGAGGGACAGGCTGCCCGTGTCCCCCATCCACACGTCGGCCGGGTGGGCGTTGAACCAGAGGAAGCCGACCGCGGCACCGACCACGGCGAGACAGAACACGGCGATCTCGCCGCCGCCCTTGATGAACGGGATCTGGAGGTAGTCCGCGAAGTCGGGGCGGCCGCTGACGTACGCCAGGACGGTGAGCGCCAGCGCCACCATGATGACGAGGCCGATGGCAAGACCGTCCAGCCCGTCGGTGAGGTTCACCGCGTTGGAGTAGCCCACCATCAACACGATGGCAAACGGGACGTAGAGCCAGGAGAGGTCCAGCACGGCGTGCTTGAAGAACGGCAGGTACAGCAGCGTGGTCGTGTCCGTGCGCTGCACGTACAGCACCACCACGATGAGCGCGGAGATGAGAATCTGGCCTCCGAACTTCACGCCGGCACTGATCCCCTTGCGGGCCTTCATCTTCAACACGTCATCCACGAACCCGATGGCCCCGAACGCCACGGCGGCGAAGACGAGCATCCACGTGTGGAGGCTCGACGGGTCCTGCCACAGCAGGACGGAGGAGACCACGGCAACCAGGATCAGCACGCCGCCCATGGTGGGCGTGCCGGCCTTGGCCTGGTGGGACGACGGCGTGTCCTCCCGCGCCGTCCATGACGCCTTGCGCGCGCGAAGACGCGCGATCACCGCCGGCCCCAGCAGGAAAGAGAGCAGCAGGGCAGTGATCGCCGCATAGGCGGCACGGAACGTGATGTACTGAAAGACGTTGAACCCGGAGAGGTACTGGCGCAGGGGGAACAGGAACCTCAGCACCGGCGCCCCCCGTCTCCCGCGCCGGAGTCCGCCGCGCGGTGCGCGCCCGCGCCGCCGTGGGCCTCGGAGGCCGACCCGAAGCCCAGCACGGGCAGCAGCCTCTCCAGCTCCACGCCGCGCGATCCTTTCAGGAGCACGACGTCACCGTCCCGCGCAAGGGCGCGCAGGCGGGACGACAGCTCGTCCATGGAAGTGGTCCACAACGCCCGCGGCACCGCCGCACCGCCTTCCATGGCCTTCCACGCATGCTGCATCTCCTCGCCGAACAGCAGCACGGCGTCCAGCCTCGTGTCCCGAAGCCGGGCGCCCAGCGCCGCGTGCGCGGGGATGGTCTCCGCGCCCAGCTCGCGCATGCCTCCCAGCACCGCGATGCGCCGGCCCTCCCCGCCCAGCGCCTCCAGGAACTCCACGGCGCGGTCCATCGAGTCAGGGTTCGCGTTGTAGCAGTCCGCGATCACCGTCAGGGGTCCGGTAAGAACCTGGGACCGCCCGAAC
>DASRZR010000008.1:0-3212 GCA_035686185.1 Spirochaetia bacterium
TCGTCAATCACGAGGATGGACTTGGCCACGTCACTCCTCCTTGGGCAGAGGCACTGCTCGAAATGAACACCAGCCAGCGTGGAAATGCAAGGATTTTTTGTGTAGGACAAACGCCTACACGGCACTTCTTTATTTTCCACAAACGGTCGCTGCTATCTCCGATAGAGTGAAGAGCGTTCGCATTGTACATTTTGTATTGGAAAACTGACTGCCGGAGGATTCGGTGGACCAGCGCCCTTGGGTAACGACGCTCCTTGTGCGCTGTTTTGCGGCCGTTGCCGCCGTGGGGGCCGCCCATCTGATCCGGGAAGCAGCCTCCTTTGCCACCGGCCCCGGCCTGCCGCCGTTCATCACCTTCTACCCCGCCATCCTCATCATCGCCTTCTTTGCCGGCCTCGTCCCGGGACTGCTCGCCACCACTGCGGCCGCGTTCGTCTCGGCAGCATGGATATTCCCGACCGGTGGCAACCTCGCGCTGTTGCGCCCGGTGGAGGTCGTGTCTCTGGCCCTGTTCGTGCTCATGGGCGCGGGAGCCAGCGTCGTGTCCGAGTTCTACCACGCCGCGCTCCGCCGCGAGGAACGCTACCGGGCCGCCCTGTCCGCGCAGGAGAGCGAAGCCCGCGCGCGGAGCATCGTGGACGGCGCGCCAGACACGATCTTCATCCAGACGGAAGGCAGGCTCGCCTACGTCAACCCGGCCGCCTGCCGGCTGTTCGGCGCGGCCTCCCCGGAAGAGCTGGTGGGGACGCCCGTGCTGGCGCACGTGCACCCTGACTACCGCGCCGCTGCCGCCTCGCGCATCGCCCGTCTCAACGAGAGACGGGAAGCCGTGACGGACCTGCTGGAGCTGCCGTTCCTGCGCGTGGACGGCAGCGAGGTGTGGGTGGAAACCACCGGGCGGCCGGTGGTTCATGAAGGCAAGAACGGCGCGCTCGTGTTCGTGAGGGATGTCACCGCCCGGCGGGAGGCGGAACGCCAACGTCGGGAGAGCGACCAGCGCTTCCGGGGGACGCTGGAAAGCATGCTGGAGGGCTTTCAGCTCATCGGCAAGGACTGGCGCTACCTGTACCTCAACCCCGCGGCGGAAGGGCACGCCCGACGTCCGGGCAGCGAACTGATCGGGCAACGCATGATGGACGCGTGGCCCGGAATTGAGGGCACGGAGATGTTCGCGGTGCTCCACCGGTGCATGGAGGAACGCTCGGCCCAGGCCATGGAGAACGAGTTCGCCTACCCGGACGGCAGCAGGGGATGGTTCGACCTTCGCGTCTCCCCCGTGGCGGAGGGGATCGCTGTCTTCTCCGCCGACATCACGGAGCGCAAGCGCTACGAGCAGGCCCTGCGCGCCTCGGAGGAGAAGTTCTCCCAGGCATTTGCCAGCTCTCCCATCGCCATCGCGCTATCCCGCGCGGATGACGGCTTCGTTCTGGACGTCAACGAGCGGTGGGTAGACCTGCTGGGGTACTCCCGGGAGGAGATTCTCGGTCACTACTCCCGCGACATGGGGATCTGGCCGAGGCAGGACACCGCGCGATTCGTGACGGAGCTGAAGGAAAAGGGCATGGTGCGCGGGTGGGAACAGGAGTTCATCCGCAAGGATGGGACGACGTTCACCGGCGAGGTGTCCGCCCGCCTGATTGATATGGGCGCGCAGAAGGCACTCCTGTCCAACATCCTGGACATCACGGAGCGCAAACGCTCGCAGCGCGCCCTCGCGGAGAGCCAGGCGCTGCTGCAGGCGGTGATGGACCTGGTGCCTCACTTCATCTTCGCGAAGGACCGGGAGAGCCGTCACCTGTTCGTGAACAAGGCCTGCGCGGCCGCCAGCGGGCTTCTCCCCGAACAGATGGTGGGTCGTCGTGACGTCGAGGTGCTTGCCGACATGACCGAAGCCGGAAAGTTCATGGCCGACGACCACGACGTGATCGTCGGCCAGCGGCCGAAGGTCGACATCGAGGAGCGGCTCACGGATCGCAAGGGCCACACGCGGATCCTGTCCACCACGAAGATACCGTTCTTCCCGCCGGGAAGCTCGGAGCCGGGGCTGCTGGGCGTTTCCGTGGACATCACGGAGCTGAAGCGCGTGGAGGAGGAAGTTCACCAGCTCAACGCGAACCTGGAGCGCCGGGTTCAGGAGCGAACAGCGGAGCTGGCCGCGGCCAACAAGGAGCTTGAGTCATTCGCGTACGCGGTGTCTCACGACCTGCGGGCGCCGCTGCGCGCGCTGGCCGGCTTCAGCCAGGCGCTGCGGGAGGACTACGCGGAGAAGCTGGACGGCGGGGCGGCCGGGTACCTGGACCAGATCACGTCCGCCGCCGAGAGGATGGGGGAGCTGATAGACGGCATCCTCCAGCTCTCCCGGATCACCCGCGGTGAGCTCCGCTGGGAGAGAGTGGACCTCACGGCCATTGCCGAGCAGGTGATGAACGACCTCGCGCGGGAAGAACCCGGCCGCCACGTGCAGGGAGAGATCCAGCCGGGCCTGCGGGCGTGGGGAGACGCGCGCCTGCTGCGCGCGGTGCTGGAGAACCTCCTGGGAAACGCGTGGAAGTACACCTCCCACGTCGAACGCCCGGAGATACGGATGTATGAAAAGAGCCTGAACGGACACCGCACGTTCTGCGTGGCCGACAACGGTGCCGGGTTCAGCATGGAGCACCAGGCACGCTTGTTCCAGCCCTTCCAGCGCCTGCATCGGCAGGACGAGTTCCCCGGCATCGGCATCGGGCTGGCCACCGTATCCCGCATCATCGGCCGGCACGGGGGAACCATCAGCGCCACCGGCTCTCCTGGGAAAGGGGCCGAGTTCACGTTCAGCCTGCCGGCGGACGAGCCTCTTCCGACAGGCGGGGAGCCATCATGAACTACAAGACCGTTCTCCTGGTGGAAGACAACCCGCAAGATGAGGCCCTGACCCTGCGGGCGTTGAAGAAGATCAACCTGGCAAACGACATCATCGTGGTACGGGACGGACAGCAGGCGCTGGACTACCTGTTCCGGGAAGGAGAGTTCGCCGGACGGCCCGGTCCGAACTTGCCCACCGTCGTACTGCTGGACATCAACCTGCCGCGCGTCAACGGACTGGAGGTGCTGGAACGCTTGCGCTCGGACAAACGCACCCGCCTCCTGCCCGTGGTGCTTCTCACCTCCTCCGATGAGGAGAGAGACCGGCTTCGCGGGTACGGGAACGGGGCCAACAGCTTCGTGAGAAA
>DASRZR010000009.1:0-8084 GCA_035686185.1 Spirochaetia bacterium
AACGGCGCCGGCAAGTCCACGACGATACGGATGCTCTGCGGCCTGCTGGCGCCCACTGCGGGAACGGCGATGGTGGATGGCGTGGACGTGGCCCGCGACCCCGAAACGGTGAAGCGCCGGATCGGGTACATGTCCCAGCGGTTCTCCCTCTATGACGACCTCACCGTGGAGGAAAACATCCGGTTCTTTGGAGGGGTGTACGGGCTGAACGGTCCCGCCCTTGCCGCGCGCCTGGGGGAGACCGTGGAAATGGCGGGGCTGCGGGGCAAGGAACGCGTGCTGACCCGGGAGCTTTCCGGGGGCTGGAAGCAGCGGCTGGCCCTTGGCTGCGCCCTCCTGCACGGCCCGCGGATCGTGTTCCTGGACGAGCCTACCGGCGGCACGGACCCGCTCTCCCGCCGGGCGTTCTGGGACGTGATCAACGAGCTTTCCAGCCGGGGGACCACGGTGCTCGTCACCACGCACTATCTGGACGAGGCGGAGTACTGCAACGACATGGTCCTCATGCACGGAGGAAGGGTGGTGGCGCAGGGCAGCCCCGGCCAGCTCAAGCGGCAGGCCATCAGCGGCCCCGTGATCGAGGTGGACTGCTCCGATCCCGTGAAGGGCATGGCGGTGCTGCGCCAGCTTCCCCTGGCCACGGAGACCGCACTGTTCGGCACGCTGCTGCACGTCAGCCTCGAACAGGAGGGGGACCTGCCCGCGGTGCTGGCGGCCCTGGGGGAGGCCGGCATCTCCGTGTCCCGCTCGGGGCGGATCGTTCCCTCCCTGGAGGACGTGTTCATCCGATTGATCGAAGTCCCCGTTTCTCCGGCCACGAGCGCGGCGGCCCCTGCGGGATCGGAGGGGACATGAGCGGCGCCCGCATTGCTGCCATCCTCGTGAAGGAGCTTCGGCAGGTGAGCCGTGACCGGGCCACGCTGGCGATCCTCCTCGTGGTACCCCTGTTCCTGCTGGTGATGTTCGGTTACGCCATCAGCCTTGACGTGAAGCACATCCAGCTCGGCGTGCTGGACTGGGACAGGAGCGAGGCAAGCCGCACGTTCGTCCAGAGCTTCCTGCACTCGGAGTACTTCGACCTGCGCGTCGTCATGACGGACGAGTCCCAGGTGGACCGGCTGCTGGACCAGGGCACCGTGCTCGTGGCGCTCGTGATCCCGCGCGGATTCGGGGAGGAGGTGGCCGCCGGCCGCGCGGCGGCCATCCAGGCGGTCGTGGACGGGTCCAACGGCACCACCGCCACCACGGCCATCGGGTACGTGCAGTCGCTGGCCGCCGACTACTCCGAGCGGGCGCTCGTCCGCGCGCAGAAGCGGGCCGGGATCCCGGGGATGCGTTCCACCATCGACTTCCGTCCGCGCGTGCTGTTCAATCCCGAGCTTCGCAGCGCGAACTTTCTCGTACCCGGCCTCATCGCGCTCGTGCTCATCATGTCGGCCGTCATGTCCACCGCCCTGTCCATCGTTCGGGAGAAGGAGCGCGGCACGATGGAGCAGATCATCGTGTCCCCCACACGGCCGCTGGAGCTCGTGGTCGGCAAGGTGCTGCCTCACTTCCTCATCGGGCTGCTCTCCGCCGTGCTGGTGCTGGCGGCCAGCCGCATCCTGTTCGGCGTGACGGTGAAGGGAAGCTGGCTGGAGCTGGCCGGCGTCACCGTGCTGTTCCTCCTGGGCTGCGTCGGCTTCGGCGTGCTCCTGTCCACGGTGTCCGACAGCCAGCAGGTGGCCTTCATGCTCTCCGTGTTCCTGACGCTGCTGCCGGTCTTCATCCTGTCCGGCTTCATCTTCCCGTTCCGCAACATGCCGTGGATCATCCAGGCGGTGAGCTACCTGATGCCGGGCCGCTACTACCTGACGGCGCTGCGCGACATCATGCTGAAGGGCTCCGGGTTCGCCACCTACGCCGGGCAGGTGCTGGCGCTGGTTGTCTACACGCTTGCCATGGCCGGGCTCAGCATCCTGCGCCTGCGGAGGCAGTCCGCGTGAGCACGCTCGGCCACGTCATCCGAAAAGAGTTCCAGCAGCTCCGGCGTGACCGCCGGATGCTGCCGCTCATCTTCGTTGCCCCGGTGCTGCAGCTCATGCTGTTCGGCTATGCCGCCAACCTGGACGTGAACGACATCCCGATTTCCGTCTGCGACCAGGATCACACCGTGGAGAGCCGGCAGCTCGTGGACGCGTTCGTGGACTCCGGAAGCTTCGTGATCCACGACCACGCGTTGGACGCCCGCGCTGCCGAGGCGGGTGTCGAGCGGGGAACGAGCTCGCTGGCGCTCATCATCCCGCCGGGATACGGCCGCTCGCAGTCCGCCGGGAAGTCCTCCCCGGTGCAGCTTCTCGTGGACGGGTCGGAGTCCCAGTCCGCCGCCATCGGGCTCACCTACGCCACGCTCATCGTCTCCCGGGACGCCGCCGCCGCGGCCGGCCGCCGCCTGCAGGCGATGGGAAGCGCCGCCCTGCGCCGTGTCCGGGCCGTGCAGGTGCAGCCGGCGGTACGGGTGCTGTACAACCCGACGCTCGCCAGCCGCAACTTCATGGTTCCCGGCGTCCTGGCGATGGTGCTCATGATCATCACCACCGTGCTCACCTCCCTGTCCATCGTGAAGGAGAAGGAGCGCGGGACGCTGGAGCAGCTCATCGTCACTCCGCTTTCCACGCGGCAGCTCATCGTGGGCAAGCTGGCCCCCTTCGTGCTCATCAGCCTCGTGGAGATGTCGTTCGTGCTCGCCGCCACCCTCGCGCTGTTCGGGCTTGCGGTGCGCGGTGACCTCGCGGCGTTGTACGTCCTGTCCCTGCTGTTCATGCTGACAACGCTCGGCGCCGGCCTTTTCATCTCCACCATCGCCCGCACCCAGCAGCAGGCCATGATGATGGCCGTGTTCTTCTTCATCATGCCCATGATCATCCTCTCCGGGTTCGTCTTTCCCATCGAAAGCATGCCGCCCCTGATACAGGTGATCACTTACGCCTTCCCCCTGCGGTGGTACTTCGTCATCATCCGCGGCCTGTTCCTGAAGGGAATCGGCTTTGCCCAGCTCTGGCGGGAAGCCGTGGCGCTGGCCGTCATTGGAGTGGTCGTGCTGGCGGGCGCCGCGCTGCGCTTCCGCAAGCGGCTGGAGTGAAGCTGTCCCGATGCGGCCGGCGCGAGGTTCACCGCCGGGCGCCCGGCTCCCCGATCGTGCCGCGCTTGGATTGACAGCCGCGCGCGTCCCGGGCCAGAATGATGGCGGGGGGAGCATGAAGCTCAGGGGAAAGATCCTCATCGTTGACGACGAGCCCATCAACCTCGAGTTCTTCGACGTGATGCTCACCAAGCTGGGCTTCCAGGTGGAGAAGGCCGTGGACGGAGAAGAGGCGCTGGAAAAGGTGCGCCGCGTCAACCCCGACCTGATCATCCTGGACAACATCATGCCCAAGCTCTCCGGCTGGGAGGTCACGCGCCTCCTGAAGCATGATGCGGCCTACCGCCGCTACCGCGCCACGCCCATCATCATGTTCTCCGCCATGAACGAGGTGAAGGACCGCATCGAGGGCTTCGAGCAGGGCGTGGATGACTACATCACCAAGCCGTTCAACTTTGCCGAGGTGCTGGCGCGCATCCGCGCCGTGCTGAGGAGCCGGGAGCTGTCCCGGCAGGTCACCCGGCGGGAGAAGCGGCTGGCCGTCGTGGAATCCCTGAACAAGTCGCTCGTGTTCTTCACGCAGCACATCCGCCGTCCCATTTCGGAGCTGCTGGCGCTGGCGGAAGGCGCCCCGCCCACGGATACCGCGGCCATGGAGAAGCTGGTGACGCTGCTGAAGAAGGAAGGCCGCGAGATCCTCGCCACGCTGGAGGGCCTGGAGGACGAGGTGACGGAGCTGCAGGGCCGGGGAGAGAAGCTGCGCCAGGGAGACCTGTCCGTGGCGGACCTCGAGCGCAAGCTTCGCAAGCACCTCCGCAAACCCGCGCACACCACCACCCAGGGGGCTGACGCATGATCACCGAGGAGAAGAAGAAGGTCCTCACGCTGTTCGCGGAGGGCCGCAAGTTCTACAACCTCATGAAGTTCGAGGATGCCCGGGACGCCTTCGCGAAGGCGCTGAAGGTGGACCCGGAAGACGGGCCGTCCAAGGTCTACTACGCCCGGTGCAAGCACTACATCGAGAACCCCCCTCCGGAGGACTGGGACGGGGTGTTCGTGATGAAGACGAAGTAGCGCGCCATGGCAAAGAACGAGGACCACAAGAGCGCCGAGCGCATCACCACGACGCTGGGACGGGAGACGGACTTCAACGGCGTCATGAGGTTCCGTGACTCTCTGAAGATAGACGGCAGCTTCTCCGGTGAGATCGTCTCCACCGGTTTCCTGTACGTGGAGCAGGGGGCGGTCATCACCGCGAACATCCGCGTGGGATCCGTCGTGGTGGGCGGGACCGTGAAGGGCAACATCGAGGCCACGGAGAAGCTGGAGATGCTCGCCACCGGGAAGGTCTACGGCAACATCCGCACCGCCAAGCTGCGGATCGCGGACGGGGTGGTGTTCGAGGGCAAGTGCGAGATGATCAAGAATCCCCAGGCCGTGAACGTCTTCTCCGGCCCGGTGGACCAGCTGAAGAAGAACCTGCAGAGCGTGTGAGCGGCTCCCGCCCACGGACCGTCGTCCTCCTCTCCGCCGGCACCGAGCTCACGGAGGGCATCACCCAGGACTCCCACGTGCGCTTCCTGGCGAGCGAGCTGACCTCGCTCGGCTTCCGGGTCCTGCGCGGCCTGCAGGTGCCGGATGACGTGGAGCTGTTTCGCGCGGAGCTCTCCCGCGCCGTGGAACAGGCGGGCCTTGTGATCGTCACGGGGGGGCTGGGGCCCACGTCCGACGACCTTTCCCGCGAGCTGGTGGCGGAGGCGGCCGGCGTGCCGCTGGACTTCCACCAGGAGGCCTGGGACGCCATCCTGGCGCGGTTCGCCGGCCGGACCGTGGCGAGCACCAACCGGAAGCAGGCCATGGCCCCGCGCGGGTTCACGCTCCTTCCCAACGCCAACGGCACCGCGCCCGGCTTCCATGGCCCGGTAGGCGGCGCCTGCGTCGTGGCGCTGCCGGGGCCGCCGTCGGAGCTTCGGCCGATGTTCTCCACCGGCGTCGTGCCCGTGCTGGCCCGGCTGTTCGGCACCGGCGGGGTGACGGACGTCCTCTGGGGCACGGCGCTCATGGTGCCGGAGTCCTCCCTGGAGGAGGCGCTGCGCAGCGGCGCGGCCGGGCTCGGCATTCAGGACATCCGGTGGGGCACGCGCGTGGACGAGGATCGCATCGCGTTCAGCCTGCGGGGCGGGACCCCTGCCGGGCGGGACGCGCTGTTCGAGGCGCTCGTCTCCACGCTCGGCCAGACGCGCGTTCGGAGGGGGGAGACCCGTCCCGCCCAGCTCGTCACCGAGGCGCTCCTGGAACGCGGCGCGCGGCTGGTCGTTGCCGAATCGTGCACGGGTGGCCTTATCGCCAAGTATCTCACCGACCTTTCCGGAAGCTCCCGCGTGTTCTGGGGCGGGTTCCTGTCCTACGCAAACGAAGCCAAGGAAACTCTCCTCGGCGTGGACCGCCGGACACTGGACGAACATGGCGCCGTGTCGGAGCCCGTGGTCATCGCGATGTCAGAAGGGGCCCGGAAGTCATCCGGCGCCGAGGCGGCGGTGGCCGTCTCCGGTGTGGCCGGTCCGGAGGGCGGAACGCCGGAGAAGCCGGTGGGGACCGTCTGGATCGCGGTGTCCCTGAAGGACGGGGGGAGCTCGGCGTGGCGGTTCGCGTTCAGCGGCAGCCGGGACATGGTCCGCCGGCGCAGCGCGGTGGCCGCCCTGCTGGCGGTGGAGGCCCGGTTGAGGGGCCGGGAGTTCCTTGACACTCGGATGAAGTGGTAATATATTGACGGGAAAGAGTACCTGACAGCCTTTCAGGTCCGCGTGCACGCACAACATCCGGAAAAGCGCGATCAACTGTTCTTTCGTTACGTGACGAACGGAGAAGCACAATGACAACCAGCGACCAGGACAACGATTCTCTCCCGCCGCCAATGGACCAGTCTCCCGACATGGACGTCTCCGGAGACACGCTTGGAGAGAACGGCGACCTGCCGCCGGCCGCTCCCGGACAGAACCGGGGTGATGGCCAGCACCGGCCCAAGAGGCGCATCGCGCGGCGCAAAATCCGCGTGGAGCTGATCAAGGAGCCCGCCGCCGGACCCGGTGAAGAAGTCGCCGAGGAGGGCGCGGAGGCTGCGCCCGAGCCTCCGCGGGAGCCGATAGCGCCCCTGCCTCCGGGAAGCCTGCCGCCCACGGGCGCGGCGTACGCCGCCGCCGCGGCTCCGGCAAACGTCGCGGTGGCCGGTTCCAACGGGGATACCGCGGTCAAGGACAAGCTGCTCACGCAGAGCGACAACCGCCTGCACATCAACGACCTGAGCCAGATGAGCATGCCGGACCTCCGGGGCCTCGCCTCCAAGATGGGGGTGAACCACGAGGCCCTGGTCTCCATGAAGAAGCAGGAGATCATCTTCCAGATCCTCAAGGGGCACACGGAGCGCGGCGGCGTCATCTACGCCTACGGCGCGCTGGAGATCCTGCCGGACGGATACGGGTTCCTGCGGTCTCCCAACTACAGCTACCTGCCGGGGCCGGACGACATCTACATCTCCCCGTCCCAGATACGGCTGTTCAACCTGAAGACGGGAGACACGGTGGCGGGCCAGATCCGCTCCCCCAAGGAGGGAGAGAGGTTCTTCGCCATGCTGCGCGTGGAGACGGTGAACTTCGATCCGCCGCTGGTGGCGCAGACGCGCGTTCCCTTCGACAACCTCACGCCGCTGTACCCGGACGAGCTGCTGAACCTGGAGACCGCCACGGAGGAGATCTCCACGCGGCTCATCAACCTGTTCGACCCCATCGGCAAGGGGCAGCGGGCGCTCATCGTCTCCCCGCCCCGGACGGGAAAGACGATCCTGTTGCAGAAGATCGCCAACGCCATCACGACCAACCACCCGGAGGTGTTCGTCATCGTGCTGCTCATCGACGAGCGGCCCGAGGAAGTCACGGACATGCAGCGCAACGTCAAGGGCGAGGTGGTGTCCTCCACCTTCGACGAGCAGTCCACGCGGCACGTGCAGGTGGCGGAGATGGTCATCGAGAAGGCCAAGAGGCTCGTGGAGCACAAGCGGGACGTGGTGATCCTGCTGGACTCCATCACGCGCCTGGCGCGCGCGTACAACCAGACGGTTCCCACGTCCGGCAAGATCCTCTCGGGAGGCGTGGACTCCAACGCGCTGCACAAGCCCAAGCGGTTCTTCGGCGCCGCCCGCAACATCGAGGAGGGCGGAAGCCTCACGATCATCGCCACGGCGCTGATCGAGACGGGAAGCCGCATGGACGAGGTTATCTTTGAGGAGTTCAAGGGCACGGGCAACTCGGAAGTGATCCTGGACCGCAAGCTCTCCGACCGGCGCCTGTTCCCGGCCATCAATATCAAGAAGTCCGGCACGCGCAAGGAAGAGCTGCTGCTCACCGAGGAGCAGCTTCAGAAGATGTGGGTCCTGCGGCGCGTGATCAACCCCATGGAAGACCAGGAGGTCCTGGAGCTTCTGATTGACAGGATGAGGAAAAGCAAGAATAATGAGGCTTTCCTCAAGTCGATGAATACGTCCGCCGTGACGGATGCATAGCCACGGAAGGCGAGGGCGAGCGAGTGCAGGGAAGCACGGAAGCGAGCCCCGTCACGAAATGAGGTACACCGAATGAAGACCGATACGCATCCCACGTACCAGCTCACGACCATCACCTGCGCCTGCGGGAACGTGATCCAGACGAAGTCCACCGCGAAGGACATCAAGGTGGAAATCTGCTCGAAGTGCCACCCGTTCTACACGGGCAAGCAGCACCTCGTGGACACCGCCGGCCGCGTGGAGCGCTTCCGCAAGAGGTACAACATAAAGGGATGACGAGGCCAGAGGCCGAGTCATCTACCCGAACCGTTGAACGGTGCCGCAAGGCGACGTACAATATGAAAGGCTGAGCTGAGCGAAGCGAGGCGAAGCTTCCCAAACCGTTGAGCGGGTACACCCGCACAACAT
>DASRZR010000010.1:0-2718 GCA_035686185.1 Spirochaetia bacterium
ATCGTGAACTCCATGCGGATGTTCGACCTGGTGTATTCCATGACGGCCGGCGGCCCCGGCCACGAGACGGAATCCATCATTTTCAACATCTACATCACGAGCTTCCGCTCGTTCCTGTACGGTTACGGGATCGCCAAGTCCCTGGTCCTGCTGGTCTTCATCCTCTTGTTCTCGTTTGCGCAGGTGTATCTGCTGAAGCGCCGCGAAGTGACCTACTAGGGAGCGTCCATGAGAGGCAGCGCGCGAGTGGTGTTCGGGGTGGTCATGCTGGTGCTCGCCATCCTTTTCATTGCACCGTTCTTCCTGGTGATCACCAACTCCTTGAAGACCAACCAGGAATACCTGGTCTCGCGGATCGCGCTGCCCCGCCAGGTCAACCTTGTGGAGAACTACGGCGGCACGATTCACCTGATGGCCTATCCGCGCGTGCTCTTGAACACGGCGCTGATTACCGCCTTCTCCCTTGCCGGCCTGGTGGTGTTCGGCGGGACGGCCGCCTACAAGCTCGCGCGGGTTCCAGGGCGCGTGAGCACCGTCATCTTCTTCATCTTCCTCAGCATCATGGTCGTCCCGTTCCAGGCGGTCATGATCCCCATCGTTGTCATGGCCAAGAACCTGGCGCTCATCAACAGCGTACCCGGCATGGTGGTCCTGTACTGGGCGCTGTGCGCGCCGCCGGCCATCTTCCTCTATCACGGGTTCGTGAAGTCGATCCCCCTGGAAATCGAGGAATCCGTGCGCATGGACGGGGCAGGCGGGCTGCGCCTGTTTTTCTTCATCGTGTTCCCGCTGCTCAAGCCGGTGACGGCCACGGTTGGGGTGCTGATGGGGCTGCAGATCTGGAACGACTTCCTCCTGCCCCTGCTGATGCTGCAGAAGCCAATGCTCTACACCCTGACGCTGTCCTCCATGCGCTTCTTCCAGACGTACAACACCGCGTGGTCCAATGTCCTCGCGGCCATCATCCTCGGCTGCGCGCCGATCGTGATCCTGTTCTTCCTGCTTCAGCGCTACGTCATCAGCGGGGTCATGACTGGCGCCACCAAGGGATAGCCGTGCACGCCCGGGCCCGAACCAGGAGATTCCATCATGGGAGAGTTCGTCGCATCCGAAACTGGTCTCACCTGGCGCGGGAAGGGGCAGACCCTCGAGATCACGGGCTGGGGACCGGACTCCCTGCGAGTGCGCGCCACGCCGAACCGGACGTTCGCGGCCGCGCCGAGCGCCCTGGTCTCCGATCAGGGGACCGCCGCGCGCGTAGAGACCCGGGACGGCGGGGCCGTCGTGCGGTCCGGTATGCTGGAGGCCAGGGTCTCGCCGTATGGGCGCATCCGGTTCTTCCGTGAGGGATCCGCGGAAGCGATCCTGGAGGAGACGGACTGGACGCCATGGGCGCCTCCGCTCCATCCCGAGGCGCGGGAGTTCCGGGCCGTGGGGGGCGACCTTTACCACGTGGAAGCGCGGTTTGGCGCCTCTGCCGGCGAGCGGTTCTACGGCCTCGGGCAGCACAAGCACGGCCTCCTGGATCAGAAGGGGGCCGTCATCGACCTGGTGCAGAGAAACGCGGAAGTTTGCATACCTTTCCTGGTGTCGTCTCGAGGGTACGGGGTGCTGTGGAACCACCCGGGTGTTGGCCGCGTAGAGCTCGGCGCCAACGTGACCCGCTGGGTGGCTAACGGCAGCCGGCAGGTCGACTACCTGGTGGTCACCGGCGCCTCTTTCGCCGCGATCATGGAGCGCTACGCGGACGCCACCGGGCATGCCCCGCCGCTTCCGGCCTGGGCCGCCGGGTTCTGGCAAAGCAAGCTCCGCTACTCGAGCCAGGAAGAGTTGCTGGGTGTGGCCCGGGAGTTTCGGCGGCGCGACCTGCCGCTTGCCGTCATCGTCGTGGACTTCTTCCACTGGACGCGGCACGGAGAATGGAAATGGGACCCCGTGCGCTGGCCGGACCCCGCTGCGATGGTGCGGGAGCTGGATGCCCTGGGAGTCCGCGTGATGGTTTCTATCTGGCCCACCGTGAACCCGCGGGCCGCCACCGCAGCGGAGATGCGCGAGCGTGGCTTGTTGGTGGGGACCGAGCGGGGAAGCGACCTGCTGTACCCGTTCATGGAGATCGGGGAGAAACGGCCGACCAGCCTCCACTACTACGACTCTACCAACCCCGAGGCCCGGGCCTACATCTGGAACCGCGTCAAGAGCAGCTACCACGACAAGGGCATCTCGGCGTACTGGCTGGACGCGTGCGAGCCCGAGATGCACCCGACGGACCCGGAGAACCTTCGCTTCCACGCCGGCGCGGGCGTCGAGGTGGCCTGCCTCTACCCGTGGGCCCACCAGCAGGCGTTCTACCAAGGGATGCGAGCGGCCGGGCGGCAGGATGTGCTCAACCTGAGCCGCTCGGCGTGGGCGGGTTCCCAGCGGTGGGGTGCCGCGGTGTGGTCGGGGGATATCCGCTCGGACTGGGCGTCCCTCCGCGCCCAGGTTCGGGCCGGCCTCAACATGGGCATGAGCGGGATCCCGTGGTGGACCACGGACATTGGCGGGTTCTACGGGGGCAACATCGAGGACCCCGCATTCCGTGAGCTGCTCATCCGGTGGTTCCAGTGGGGAGTGTTCTGTCCGCTCTTCCGGCTTCACGGCTCGAGGGACCCGGTCCAGGCAGAGGTCGCGGGATGTACCGACTGTCCTCCCAGCGGGGCGGCCAACGAGCCCTGGTCC
>DASRZR010000011.1:0-14133 GCA_035686185.1 Spirochaetia bacterium
CGGGGAACGCGCTCTCGTCAGTCGCGGATGGCTCGGCAAACGAGAGATCGTCCATGGCCGGACGATCGAACGCGCCGGGCTCTGCTCCCGGCGACTCTTCCGTGGACGGTGCCGCGGGCTCCTCCGGCATGGAGAACGCGCCGAAGTCCTCCAGCCCGGCACCCTCGGCTTCCACGCCGGGCGACGTGGACTCCAACGGCTCGGCGATGTCGGAGGCTTCCGCGGTTTCCTCCGGCAGCGTCTCCAGCGCGGAAAGGTCGGAACCCAGCCCCTCCACGTCCCCCTCCGGGAGCGCGAAGCTTTCCTCCGCGCCGGGCTCCGCCGCCGGTGGGGCGGCAGGCTCCGTGAGGTCTTCGATGCCTTCGGGGGCAGCCTCCTCGCCGAACAGGGACGCGAAATCCAGCCCTTCCGATGAGGAAGGCTCCGCTGGCGCGCGCCCCGAAGGTTCCTCGATGTCTGCCGCCGGCTCCTCCGCGCCCGGCGCCTGCCCGGCTGTCTCCTGCCCACCGAGGTCGGAAAGGCTCTGGAAGATGTCCTGGAGGCTTTCGGCTTCCCCGGTTGCCTCCGCGCCGGGCTCCGCGTCCAGCCCCGCGCCCAGGTCGTCCAGCTCCGGCTCGGCGGCCGGCGCGGATGCCTCTTCTCCCGAAGGAAGCCCCTCCTCCGAGGACTCCGAGCGCGCCGCGCGGATCGCCGGCTCGTCCCCCAGGGAGGTGAGGACCTGCGCGAAGCGTTCGATATCTTCTTTGCGCGGCATGAGTCTCCTGAATCAAGTTTCGGTACAACGCGACCGCGTGATTACTCAAGCCTGCCGGCGTTCCGACCGAAACCTATTATAAGCGAAAGCTTCCGGACGTCCACCATGAGCAACCCTCGCAAGCACCCGTCACCTGCACCCGCTCCTGTCCCCGCCGCCCCGATGCCCCGACCTCGACGCATCGGGCTCATCCGCTGCCTGCTCCTCACGGCGCTGGCGATGAGCGCGGTGGAGGCCCACGCCGCCAACCCGCTGGACCTGGACATCGCGCTGAAGAGCCTTCGCGACTCGCAACCCCCCCGGATGCTGCAGGACGAGCTCGTGCTGAGCCTCAAGCCTCCGCAGCCGGCCCGGTTCGTCGGCGTGAGGTTTGCGAACGAGTCCTGGAGGATCCTCCACCCCTACGAGCGCAACGACAACGGCGTGTTCGTGCTGGATTACCCGGTGCCGGAGGGCGTGCGCGAGATCCGCTACCGCGTCGAGGTGGACGGCCTGTGGATGGCGGACCCCTCCAACCCGAACACCGACGTCGATGCCACCGGCGTGGCCTTCTCCGTGTTCACGCTGGACCAGGACCCGCCGCGAACGATCATCAACCCCCGGCCGCAGTCCGACGGGGAGGTGACGTTCGTCTTTCGCGGCACGCCGGGGAAACGGGTCGCTCTGGTGGGAGACTTCAACAACTGGGACCCGTTCATGGACCTGCTGGACGAGGCGGCACCGGGATCGTACGCCATCACGCTGCGCGTGCCCGCGGGAGAGCACTGGTATCACTTCTTCACGGAAGGCCGGCGGGTGCTGGATCCGTTCAACTCCCAGCGGGGCGCCAACCCGGACGGGGTGACGGAGAGCTATTTCACTTCCCCGCTGCCGTAGCCGGACGCGCCACCCGCTCCGCGGACACGCGCGCCTCCGCGCGCAGTCGATGGATGCAGTCGAACCACTTCAGCGCGCTCTCGTTGCGGAACGCCAATCGGTAGAGCTTCCCCTCCCAGGTGAAGTGCAGCTTGTCACCCGGATCCACGGACAGGGCTCCGAGGGACGGGATGGGCGCGGCCAGCGGGATACCTATCCGCGTGCGGAACATCAGGCGCCGGTCCGTGAGGAATGCCCGTCCGAAGGCGAAGACGCGCAGGTTCGGGAACCGCTCCTGCTTCAGCAGGAAGCGCGGCCGGGAGATGAGCAGCACGTGCTCGTCGTCTGCCAGGCCCAGGCGGACCTGGCTGCGGATGGGGGATAGCGGCAGGGACGTGATCCGCTCGTACAGCGCCGGCAGCGGCAGCCAGCCGCCCTCCGCCGCTCCGTTCTCGTCCACCGCGGAGAGGCGGCAGGTCGCATCGATGACCCACCGGGAAAAGCAGCTGGAGCACTCTATCATGTTCGAGCTGAACGGCCGGACCAGCTTCAGCCCCTCCATCGTGCCGCAGCTCGGGCACCGGTAGAGCACCCGGGTGACGTCCACGGCCAGGCCGGTCCTTCGCGCGGAGGCCACCGGCACGTGCATCTCGAAGTCGGGGCTGCGGATGGCGGCGGCGATGTCCACCAGGATCTTCTCATCGTCATCCGGGACGCCGCCGGCCTCGTACAGCCGGGAGAACACGCCGCGCACGGGGATACGCCGCCAGAACCTCGCCCACCGGGGGTAGACGAGGTAGGCGCCTTCCAGCCGGCAGACGTAGACCGGCACGCCCATTTTGCGGATCAGTTTCGCGATTCCGGTGAACAGCGGCTGGTTGCTGCCATCCCACGTTCGCACCCCTTCCGGGAACAGCCCCACGAGGCCTCCCTTGCCGAGGATGGAGAAGATGGCGCGCAGCGCGGTGATGTCGGATGCCGCTTTGCGCTTGGGAAAGGCGCCGAACCAATGGATCAGCCGCCCCAGGGCGCGTTTTCGGAACAGGTCCTCCGTGGCGGCGAAGTACACGGGCCGCTTCAGCATGGCGTAGACCCAGATCGGGTCGAACAGCGTGGCATGGTTGGAGAGGATGATGCCGGCCCCGCCCTCCGGCACCACGGAGTCGTTCACCGTGGTGATGCGGAAGTAGCGCAGGATGATGCCCCGCAGGAGCCCCAGCATGAAGCGGTAGAACAGCCGGTTCACGGGCCGAGGCTGGCGGAACGTCAGGAGGGAGTCACTGGGCTCGGCCATCGCCGGCAAAGATAGTCAAACGCGCGGACGGACTCAAGCGGGCCGCAAGACGGCACGGGCGCGCCCCGGCAGGCAGGCGCGCCCGCAGCCTGAGAGCCGGCGCCCGGCGGGGCGCGCCCGCTTCAGCTGCAGCCCGTGGTGGACCCGCAGGTGTCGCAGCGCATGCAGGTGCCGCTTCGCACGAGCGTGAAGTGGCCGCACACCGGGCAGGGGTCTCCCTCGTAGCCCTTCATCTTGGCCACGTGCACCTCGTTGTCCAGCGCCACCATTTCTCCATGACCGTTGCCGTTGTCATCGATGCGCCCATTGGAGCGGTTCGTGTTCGTGGCAATCAGGTCGTCCGGCTTCACCTGCACGAGGTCCGTCCGTCCCAGGTAGGACAGCGCGAGGTCCCGGAAGATGAGGTCCAGCACTGACGTGGTCATCTTGATATGGTCGTGGCCGCTCACCATGCCGTTGGGCTCGAAGCGCGTGAAGGTGAACGCGTCCACGTACTCCTCCAGCGGCACGCCGTACTGCAGGCCGAGGGACACGGCGATGGCAAAGCTGTTCAGCAGGGAGCGGAACGCCGCGCCCTCCTTGTGCATGTCCAGGAAGATCTCCCCGAGCGACCCGTCCTCGTACTGGCCGGTGCGCAGGAAGATGCTGTGGCCGCCGATCTTGGCCTTCTGCGTGTAGCCGAAGCGCTTGGCCGGCAGCGGGTTTCTCTTCTTGGCGCGCGCCGGGGCGAGCGCCAGGCCGATACCGGAGTCCCCGGAGTCCTTGGCGAGCGCGAGCACCGCCGCGGCGGAGGAGTCCGAGCCCGGCATGAGAGAGGACAGCGGCTGGCTGAGCTTGGAGCCGTCCCGGTAGAGCGCGATGGCTTTCAGCATCTTGCGCCAGGACATCAGGTAGGCGCCCTTGATGTCGTCTATGGAGGCGTTGGAAGGCATGTTGATCGTCTTGGAGATGGCGCCGCTCACGAACGGCTGCACGGCCGCCATCATCTCGATGTGCGCCTTCCAGGGAATGGAGCGCTTGCCGATCTTCCCGTTCGGCGTGGCGGTGTCGAACACCGCGTAGTGCTCCGGCTTCAGGTGCGGGGCGCCCTCGATGGTCATCGTCCCGCAGGAGAACAGGTCCGCGGCCTCGATGTCCGCCGCGGAGAACCCCAGGTGGGAGAGCAGGGAGAAGCCGGTCTGGGAGAACGTGGTCTCCGGGATCCCCAGCGTGTCCTCCAGGAAGCTCTTGCCCAGCACGTGGGAGCTGAACGCGAACGCGGTGGAGAACGCGTTGGCCAGCGCGGAGTTCACCTTCTGGATGGCGGCGTCCGTGAAGCCCTTCTCCCGCAGCGCCTCGGCCGATACTCCGGGGGCCCCGTCCAGCGAGCCGCTTCCCAGGCAGTAGCGCACGATGTCCTGAAGCTGCTCCTCCGTGTAGCCCAGGCGGCGGAGCGCCGGGGGAAGGGAGGTGTTGATGATCTTGAAGTAGCCGCCGCCGGCGAGCTTCTTGAACTTCACGAGGCTGAAGTCCGGCTCCACGCCGGTGGTGTCGCAGTCCATGACGAGGCCGATCGTGCCGGTGGGCGCGATGGCGGTGACCTGCGCGTTGCGGAAGCCGTGCTTCTCCCCGAGGGAGAGCGCGCGGTCCCACGCGCGGCGAGCCGCCGCCATGAGGTCCGGCGGGCAGAACAGCGCGTCAATGGGCTGCGGGATGACCGACAGGCTCTCGTACTCCTCCGGGGCCGCGCCGTAGGCGGCCCGGCGATGGTTGCGGATGACCCGCAGCATGTCCTCGCGGTTGGCCGTGTACCGGGGGAACGGCCCCAGCTCACCGGCCATCTCCGCGGAGGTGGCGTACGACTCGGCGCAGATGATGGCGGACAGGGCCGCGGCAATGGCGCGCCCCTCCGCGCTGTCGTAGGGGATGCCCATCACCATGAGCAGCGTGCCGAGGTTCGCGTATCCCAGGCCCAGTGTGCGGAAATCGTAGCTCTTGCGCGCGATCTCCTTGCTGGGGAACTGCGCCATGAGCACGCTGATCTCCAGCACGATGGTCCAGAGGCGGATGGCGTGGCGCAGGTCCTCGATGCGGATCTCGCCCGTTTCCTCGTCGTAGAAGGTCATGAGGTTCAGCGAGGCGAGGTTGCAGGCCGTGTCGTCCAGGAACATGTACTCGGAGCACGGGTTGGAGGCCCGGATCTCCCCGTCCTGCGGGCAGGTGTGCCAGTCGTTGACCGTGGAGTGGAACTGCAGGCCGGGGTCCGCGCACAACCACGCCGCGGTGGCGATGTGCTCCCAGATCTGGCGCGCCTTCACGCGTTCCCGGGTCTTGCCGTCCGTGCGGTTGACCAGCTCCCACCAGCCGTCGTCCAGCACCGCCTGCATGAACGTGTCCGTGAGCCGCAGGGAGTTGTTGGAGGACTGGCCGCTCACCGTGTTGTAGGCCTCGGAGTCCCAGTCCGTGGTGTACTCCTCCGGCTCGAAGTCCCACACGCCCTGCTCGGCGAGCTGGATGACCTGGTGGATCCAGGAGGCCGGCACTTCCTCGTGCAGCGCCTCCTTCACGGCGCGCTCCAGCTCCTTGTTCCGGCGCGGGTCGAAGGCCGCCGTGCCGTCCCCGTTGCCGTTCGTCTCCGTGCCCGCGTGACAGGCCTCCAGGATCCGGCGCGTGTGGCGCCGCAGGATCCTGCTTCCCGTCACCATGGAGGCCACCTTGCGCTCTTCTTCCGCCTTCCAGTCGATGTAGCGGAAGACGTCCGGGTGGTCCGCGTCCAGCGTGACCATTCGGGCGGCCCGCCGGGTGGTGCCGCCGCTCTTGATGGACGAGGCGGAGCGGTCGCTCACCTTGAGGAACGACAGCAGCCCCGAGGACACGCCACCGCCGGACAGAGGCTCGGAGGAAGCGCGCAGCTTCGAATAGTTCGTGCCGGTCCCGGAGCCGTACTTGAACAGCCGCGCCTCGCGGGTGATCAGGTCCATGATCCCGGCATCCCCCACGAGGTCGTCTTCCACGGAGAGGATGAAACACGCGTGCGGCTGCGGGTGCTCGTAGGCGCTCGTGGCCTTTTCCAGCTCGCCGGTGCCGGGGTTCACGAAGTAGTGGCCCTGCGCCGGACCCTTCAGGCCGTAGACCGCGTACAGCCCCGTGTTGAACCACTGGGGCGAGTTGGGCGCGCCGATCTGCCGGGCCAGGATGTGGCACATCTCGTCGTAGAAGGCCTGCGCGTCTTCCTCCGTGGTGAAGTAGCGGTAGCGGCGGCCCCAGTCCGTCCACGTGAACGCCAGGCGGTGGAACACCTGGCGGGCGTCCGCTTCCCCGCGCGGAGAGCTCTCCTGGCCCGCCACCGGCGCGGTGGCGGCGCTGCCGTTGGCAGACGGGGCCGGAGCGCTGACGGCGCTGCCGTTGGTGCCGACCGCCACGGCGGCCGGCGTCAGGGCCGGCACGGTGGGAGCCGACGCCGGCACGCCGCGCTTGCGGAAGTACTTCTGCGCGAGGATGTCGGTGGCGATCTGCGACCAGTGCGAAGGAACGAAGACGTTGTCCTGGTGGAAGATGACCGTGCCGTCGGGGTTTCTGATCTCGGACGTGCGCGGCTCGAAGGTGATACCGGAATAAGGGCTTTCCCCGGTTCGGGTAAAGCGCCGCTGAATCTCCATAGGTCCCCTCCCGAGAACTTTGCGAGACGAGGTACTAGTGTACCCTCAACTCCTCGCAGAAGGCAAGTGCGGACGTTCTCTCATCCTCATGGGCTGCTGCCCGGCTCCACCCTCCTCAGGCCAATGGCCTCTCCCCCGGGGGGGCCCCCGGCGGACTGAAGCGCCGCGTCCAGCGCGTCAAAGGAATCGATGAAGGACGTGCGTCGGGCGGCCAGCATCCGTCGCGCCAGGCCCGCCTCCCGGGGGCTGGCCGCCCGCATCCTCTCCAGCGTCACATCCTGGAATCCCCACACTCCGGACCGACTCTGCTGGAGAAGGTAGCTCTGGAACTCGTTCACCACAAGGTAGTGGTCCGTCGTGTCGTAGCCGTGGGTGCCCAGGTAGTCCACCCAGACGGCCTGTTCCGCCGGAGTCAGGGCCGACCACTGCTTCTCCGTGGCGTCGCGGAACGCGGGCATCGTGAAGAAAAGACCGTGAAAACACTCGTGCGTGAGCAGGAGCGAGCGCAACAGCGGCGAGGAGCTGCGGCTGATGGACAGGATGGCGCCATCCCCCGGGGCGAACCCGTCGGAGGTCTTGCGGATGACCCCGTTGTCCACGAGGATCCCCTGCAGGGCGTTCTCCTCCGGCGACAGGCCGGACGGGTCATGGCTGGCCGCGGCAAAGAACCGGGCCAGGTCCTCCGGGCGGTAGTCGTGCGCGTTGTACCCGTGGAGCCCCGCCAGCGCGGCCATGCTCTGCAGCTTCCCCGCGTGGCCGGCCTTTTCCACGAAGAACGCCAGGCGCTTGAACATCGCGTCCTGGACTTCGTAGGAGGCGGTGTCCATGATGAGAACCCGCGGGTAGCGGCTCCAGCAGAAAAGCTCGTAGTCCGACTTGCGCCAGGACGAGCGGTCCCAGTCCAGGATCTGCCCGGGGTCCGCCGGCAGCGGCGCGTCCCCGTCCACGCGAAGGATCTGCAGGCCGCGCAGGGCCCCCGTGAAGCTGATGTCCCGGGGAATGAACGGGATGCTCCCGCGCGCGAAATCGACCCATCCCGGCGTGGAGGCAGCGTTGATCTCGAACACGACGCTTCCCCCGTCGGGGCTGCTCAGCTGCACCCGTCCGCCGGCCGCGCCGTCCGCGAGCGCCAGACGCATCAGCCAGACCCCCTCCTGCATCTGGCCGCGCGTGGCCTCGGTGATGCGGGCCGACACGGCGCTGGCGGAGGCGGACAGGACCTCGACGCTCCCGTCTACCGTCAGCAGGCCCGGGTCCATGGAGAAGCCATGCACGAATGCCAGGATGCCCGCCGCCCGCATCGCCAGCGTTCCGGCATCCGATTCGGAGCGAAGCCGGTATCCCCAGACACGGCTGCCGCTGGCAACGGGGACCAGGTAGCGGACGGGGTTTCCCGCCGTGGGCGGGAGCGTGGCGTGCGTGAGCTCCCGGGCGCGGTCCGAGTACACGGTGAGCGTGCAGGAGGGAAGGTCGCTCGTGTAGGTGAACGCGAATGCCTCCCCGCTGGAGGCCACCGTCACCGGGGACGCAAGGTGGTATTCCGGCGACGACGGCCGGCCCGGCGCCGGGCGAAACGACGCCTCCCGGGCCCGGGGGACGTGTCCGGACTGCCAGATCGCGATGGAAGCGCCCGGCGGGGTTTCGAAGGCAAACGCCTGGAACCTCGAGGAGCGCCCGACGAGGAGGGCAACGATGCCCGCCACAATGAGGAGGCCGACGACAAGCGCTGCGGCCCGCCGGCCCGCCTTCACTCCCGCGCCTCGACGGCCAGCGGCATCAGGCTGCGCACGATGTGCTGCGCGATCTCCCGGCGCGCCTCCAGCGTGATGTCACCGACCGGCCGCGCGAAGTTGTCCAGCGAGCCCACAAACCCGTCCGGCAGCACAGGCAGCGTGGCGATCCGCTCGCTCAGCATCCGGTCCGACGGCTCGAACTGGCGGTTGACCGCGAACAGGAAGCTCGCCACGCACCGGGCAAACCGGGAGGCCGACATCAGGAAAAACAGCGGGTCGGCCCGGTGCGCCGCGGCGCCGAGGTCCGAGAGCGCGCGCTCGGCCAGGGAGAAGGCGCGCAGCCGCGCCTGCCACCAGAACTGGGCGGGCACGTGGGCAAGGGCGGCGCGCGCCTCGTCCAGCCACGTGCCTCCGGAGTAGACCACCTCCCCCCGCTCGATGCGGTACAGCACGTTCGTGCCCGGCTCGTGGAACACCCAGGTCTGCTCGGCGATGCGCAGCAGCATCCGGTCCACGTCCGCGGAGCGGGCGTAGTGCACGCTCACGGGGAGCTCCTCCAGCAGGAAGCGGTCCACGGCCGTCACCGGGGATGTCTCGAAGGCGTCCATGCCGGGCAGCAGCCGGCTTCGGGCTTCCAGGCTCGGCGGTGCGCCGGTGGTGTACACGTCCAGGTCGATGGTGAAGTAGGGATCGAATACCTCGATGTCAGCCGCCTCACCGAGCAGCACGGCCTGGACGCCCTCGATGCGGGAAAGCCTCTGCGCGAGGTTCCCCGCGATTCGGCGCACCTTTCTCTTCATGCCGGGGAGTGTAGCAGTCTGTCGCCAGCCACGGCAAGGCGAGCCCTTGAGGGGGCGCCGGCCGCGTGGTAGGTTTTTTCGGCCATGGCGGGGTTGTCGTGCCGGCTGTGCGTGATCGTGCCTCCCGGGTCCACGGAAGCGGCGGTGGGCCGTGTCCAGGAACGGCTGTTCTCCGAGCACGGCCTGGTGTCAGCGCCGAGCCTTCCGCCGCTGATGCCGCTTGCCTTCCTTGGTGATCGGGAGCCCGCGGCCGGCATGCTTCGGCAGGTGAGCCGCTCCGTCCCCGCCGGCTGGCGGATCGAGGTGCAGGGCTTCCAGTGGGTGGAGGGTCACCTGTTTGCCCGGGCGACCTCCGGTGGGGCATGGCAGCGGCTGCGCGCCGCGGCGGAGGCCGCCTTCGAGCGTCCCGCATCCCCGGGGCTGTTTCCCGTTTTTGAAGGCTTCTACCTGGGCTGCTCGGAGGCGGCGCCGGAGGCGCGGCACGGCATCGCGCCGTCCATCCCCGCCCTGTCCTTCACCTCGGCGACACTGGCGCTCGTGACGGTGCAGCACGCGCCGGCTCCCGACTGGTGGAGCGACCTGCACTGGGAGATCACCGAGGAGTTTCCGTTTCGAGGGAGGCGCATCGCATGAAATCCTTCCCGGCGTTCGGAATCCTGTTCGGCTCGAGGGCCCGGCTCTCCGAGCTTCGGGCGTTCCTGGAAAAGAGCTCGGGCCTCCCGGGGCCGCGCGCCAACCTCGAGCTGGGCGCCTCGTTCGCGGAGGCGGTCAGCCGCATGAAGCTGCAGGAATGGCAGTGGGACTTCCTCGTGCAGGTGGGCTCCACGTCCCCCCACAAGGCGCCGGAGAACACGCCGAAGGTCTACGCGGTGTTCTGCGCGCTCCTGGCGCTGGGCGCTCTCTACGGCCAGGGCCTGCCGCGCCCCCGGCGACGGGAAGCTCTGGCGGTGATCCGTCGGGCAGCCGCTGACGAGCGGTGGCGCGTCCGCGAGGCATCCGCCATGGCGCTGCAGAAAGTCGGGGAGGCAGACGCCGCGGAGCTCATCGGCATCGTCAGCGGGTGGATGACGGACGCATCGTGGCTGGAGATGCGCGCCATCGCCGCGGCGCTGGCGCACCCGCCCATCCTGACGGGCGACGTGGCCGCGTTCAGCCTCGAGGTGAGCGGCCGGATCCTGGCTGCCATGTCCCGGGCGGACGCCGCGGAACGCCGGAGGGACGAGTTCCGCGTTCTGCGGCAGGGCATGGGCTACGCGCTCAGCGTGTTCGCGGCGGCCGCGCCGGCGGAGGGTTTTGCGCTCCTGCGAAAGACCGCGGCCGTCAGTGACCGGGACCTTGCCTGGATCGTGCGGGAGAACCTGAAGAAGAAGCGACTGGCGGCCGCTTCCCCCGACGAGGTTGCCGCGGTGGCCGCCGTGCTGGACGAGACCGGCGCGAAGTAGCGGCCGCTGTGTTCGGCTCAGGCGCCCCGGGCGAGCATCAGGGACTGCATCTCGTAGAGCTGACGGTACAGGCCGTCCCGGGCCACGAGTTCCTCGTGCCGCCCTTCCTGCACGATCTGTCCCGCCCGCAGCACGATGATGCGGTCCACGGACCGTATGGTGGAAAGCCGGTGCGCGATGATCAGCGCCGTACGGTCGGAAAGCAGGCGCTGGATGCCTTCCCCGATCAGGTGCTCGGTCTCCGAGTCGATGTTCGACGTGGCCTCGTCCAGGATCACGAGGCCGGGGTCCCGGGCAAACGCGCGTGACAGGCCGAGGAGCTGGCGCTGTCCCTCCGAGAGGCGCCGTCCTTCCTCTCCCACCTCTTCCGCGTACCCCTTGGGCAGCCGGGAGATGAAGTGGTTGGCCCGGACCTCCTGGGCCGCGTGCTCCACCACGCGCCAGTCCGCCGTCGGGTTGTGAAGCGAGATGTTGTCCGTCACGGTGCCGGTGAACAGGAACACGTCCTGCGGCACCGTGGCCACCGCCCGCCGCAGCCGGTCCAGCGGTATCTCCCTCACGTCCATGCCGTCCAGCAGGATCCGCCCCTGGCGCACGTCGTACAGCCGGGTCACGAGGCTGATCAGCGTGGTCTTCCCGCTTCCCGTGGGGCCCACGATGGCCACCTTCTCCCCCGGGGCAACGCGGAAGCTGACGCCGCGCAGCACCGGCGCATCCGGGGCGTAGTGGAAGTGAACGTCCTCGAACACCAACCCGGCCGGAGAGGCCACCGGGCGGCGGTGAACGTCCGGCGCGGACAGCACGCTTACCTTCTCATCCGCCAGCTTGAAGATGCGTTCCGTGGCGGCGCGCGCCGACTGCAGGAGATTGAACTTCTCCGCGAGCTGGCGCAGCGGCCAGAAGAACATCGTGATGTAGGCGAAGAACGCAAAGATCTGGCCCACCTGGAGGTTCACGCCCACCCAGAAGTGCGCCGCCAGCAGCGTGAGCACCATGCTGGCGTTCGTGACGATCTCGATGGCGGGGAAGAACAGCGCGTACGCGTTGACCACCTTCAGGTACGCGGACAGGTAGCTCGTGTTGTTGCGCGCGAAGGCGGCGCGGCTGGGCTCCTCGTAGGTGAACTGGTGGATCTCCCGGATGCCCGAGATCGTCTCGCTCAAGCTCACGTTGATCTCGCCGTTGGCCTTGCGCACCTCCCGGAACCCCGAGCGGATCCGCGCCCGGAACAGGAGCGTGGCCGTCACGAACAGGGGGATGGTGACGAAGGCGACGAGCGCGAGCTGCCAGTTGATGAGCAGCATCGCCACGAGGATGAATCCCACCTTCAGGAGGTCACCGGCCGTGCTCACGATCCCCTCCGCGATGAACTCGCGCAGGGCCTCCAGGTCGTTGGAGAGGTTCGTGAGCGTGGAGCCCACCGGCGTGCGGTCGAAGTAGTCGTTGGAAAGCCCCAGCACCTTTCGGAACAGGTCCATGCGCAGGTCCAGCAGCAGACGCTGGCCGAGCACCTGGATCCCGTAGCCCGCAAAGAACTGAAACCCCCATCCCGTCACGGTGACGAGCACGAGCAGGAGCGCGGTGTGGCCCAGCCCCGCGAGGTCCCTTGCCGCCACGTCCGTGTCGATGGCGTGCTTCACCAGCCACGGCTGCGCCACCTGCGCCAGGTCCACGATCACGACGCAGGCCAGCGCCCCGATGGCAAGCAGCGCGTAGCGGCGGATGTACGGCAGCAGCCGTCGGAGGATCTTCGGGGGAAGCGTGGGAGCCGTTTCGTTCGGCTTCATGAGGCCACCCCCGGCTGGGAGATGCTCTTCTCCATCTGCTGGTAGCGAACCAGGCGCTCGTACAGGCCGCCGGCGGCCACCAGCTCCGCGTGGGTCCCCTGCTCCGCGATCCTGCCATCGTCCAGCACGTAGATGCGGTCCGCGCCCTTCAACGGCGAGATGCGGTGGGAGATCACGATGAGCGTGGTGCGTCCCTGGAGGCTGCGCAGGTTGTCGATGATCGTGGACTCCGTCTGCGCATCCACGCTGGAAAGCGCATCGTCAAGGATCACCACGGGGCTGCCCTTCATGAGCGCGCGGGCCAGCGCGGTCCTCTGCTTCTGGCCGCCGGACAGCGTGATGCCGCGCTCTCCCACCATCTGCGCGTACCCGTCCGGGAACGAGCCGATGTCCGGGCCCAGGCCGGCCAGCTCCGCCGCCCGGCGCACCTCGGCCTCCGGCGCGCCTTCCCGGGCCATCGCGATGTTCTGGGAAAGCGTGCGGGAGAACAGGAACGGTGACTGGCTCACGATGCCGATCTTTCCGAACAGGGACGACGGCTCGATGTCCCGCAGGTCCGTCCCGGAGACGAACACCGTGCCGCGCGGAGGACGCAACAGGCCGGTGATCACGTTCACGAGCGTTGTCTTGCCGCTGCCGATCGTGCCGGTGATGCCGATGAACTCCCCGGCCCCGATGCTCATGCGGATGCCGTTCAGGCTGGGCCGCTCGTGGCCGGGGTAGGAGAAGGTGAGGTCCCGCACCTCGAAGGACACCGCGGGGCCCTCCAGCTTCTTCCAGTCCGCGCGCCTCTCCACCGGGCCGTCCAGGATCGCGTTGATGCGTCCCATGGCGCTGATGCCCTGCTGCACGAGAGACATGATCCAGCCGAGGGACATCACGGGGAACGTGAGGGAGCCGATCATGACGTTGAACTGCAGGAGCTGGCCCAGGCTCATGGTGCCGGCGATCACCTGGCGGCCGCCCACGAAGATCACGGCGAGCTGCGTGAGGGAGAACACGAAGATGAACGTGGGCCAGAGGAACTCCTGGACCCTGGCGGCGGCGAGGTTGCGCGTCAGGAACTCGCGGTTGAGCGTCACGAACCGCTTCTCCTCCTCCGCTTCCATGGTGTGCAGCTTCAGCGTGGTGATGCCCGTCACCACCTGCCAGACCCGGCTGTTGATCTTCCCCGTGGCCTGCTGGATGGCGAGGAAGTACGGCTGAAGCCTTGGCAGCACGATGAAGATGAGCGCGATCACGCCGGCCATGACGCCGGTGGCCACCCCCATCAGTGCCGGGTTCAGCCGGAAGAGCACCGGGAAGAACAGCGCGAACATGCTGAGCGAGTTCGGGATGTACATGATGCCCGGGCCCAACAGCGTCCGGACGGCGTCCAGGTCATTCGTCGTGCGGGACACGAGGTCTCCCGTCTCGTGCGCCATGTAGAAGGAATGGTCCAGCTCCAGGAGCCGGTCGTAGATGCGCTCCCGGAGGCTGTACTCGATCTCGCGGGACGCCCCGATGATGAACCGACGCATGAGGTACAGGGACACGACGGTCACCGCCGCGTAGATGCACGCGATCACGACGAGGTGCGTGACCTCCCCCGGCCGGTTGGAGTGGGTGATCTCGTCCACGATCTTCTGGAAGTACGAGGGGACGCGCACCGCGCCGAAGTTCTGCACGAGCATGAAGCCAAAGCCCGCGGCCAGCGCCGGCCAGTGGCGACCCACGAACGGTACCAGCGCCTTCAGGTGCGCCACCCCGTGTCCTTTTCCCTCAGTCTTTGTCCGCGAAGGCATGGTCTTGAAGATAGGGGGGCGGGCCTCGCGAGGCAAGGCGCCGGCG
>DASRZR010000012.1:0-2589 GCA_035686185.1 Spirochaetia bacterium
GTACCAGAACATCTACGCGGCTTCCAAGCACGCGGTGCAGACCTTCATGGAAGGGCTGGCAGGAGAGTACCGGTGCCGCGGAATCACGATCAGCACGTTCGCCGTTGGGGCGATGTTCACGGAGATGGTGCGAGCCGCCGGCCTGGACCGCGGGCATCGCGCCAGCCGGCTCACGTTCCTGGATCCTGCCCGGACCGCCCGGGCTGCCATCTCCTCGTTCAAGAAGGGGCGTCTCGTCTGCGTGCCCGGCGCTCTGTACAAGCTGATCGTGCTCCTGGGCCGCATCACCCCGCGCCATTTCGGCGTGAAGGTGTCAGAGCGGGTCATGCGGCCGTAGCCACGGACGGCGAGGCCGCGCGCGGCAGGGATGCCTACGAGCGCGGCCCTAGCCTCCCCACGCGATACGAACGCCGAGGATCGGGCTGTACATCACCCGGCTGAAGAATGCCTCGTGGGAGGAAATTGCGGACATGGCCTGCAGGCCGGCGTAGCCGGTGAGCAGCAGTCCGGGCATCACGGTCACACCGATCTCCCCGCTCAGCTCAGCGAAGCCGGCAAAAGAACCGGAGGAGGGCACGCCCCGGCCGGCGGTCAGGCCACCCACCCCGGCCCAGAGGTTCACGGCCATGAGCGTCCCCGCCTGCCGCAGCTCCTGTCCCACCAGGCACCCGAAGAACCCACCCTGGGCCACCGGCGGTGATGCGTCGGAGTAGATAGCCAGCGCGAACGCGCCGGTGCGCCGTCCCGAGTAGTCCACGTCGTATCCGTAGACCCCAAGCAGCCGGGAGCCGAGGCCGGAGTCCGACGGCGATGACTCGAAGACCTCCTGCCCCCAGGTGATGCCGCCCAGGCCCCGGGCTCCGGCCGAGGCCAGCGGCAGGACGGAAATGAGCGCCGCAACGACAGCCACCCCGTAACGGTTTCTCACGCGATCCTCCCCGCGCACCCGGCGGGCGCGCGCTCATTTCCTGCAACACGCGCCGGGGAGCCGGGCGTCACCCGGGGCGTCAGTGGGTGTTGATGTGGGTGCGGGCGTACAGCGTGCGGAACTCCCGCGGGGTCATGCCGGCGATCCTCTTGAACATCCGACGGAAGTAGCCGGGGTCCGTATACCCGCACTGGAACGCGATCTCGTTGATGTTCTTTCCTGCCTCGCTGTGCAGGAGAAACCGCGCCATTCCGATGCGCCGCTGGTGCAGCGCGTCAAGGATCGACAGGCGGTAGCGGGCGCGGAACACGCGCTCCATGTAGTCCGGGTTGTATCCCAGCGCCGCGGCGATGTCGGAGGTGGAGATGGGCTTGCGGCAGTGCACGTCGATGTAGCCCTGCACCCGGTCGGCCAGCGCTCCGGTCTCGAAGGCGGAAGCGTCCGCCGCCGGGCGCCGGGCCTGGCCGGCATCTTCGCGAATGGCGCACAGCATCAGGGAGACGAGGTGCGCCGCGCTGAGCGGGTCCAGGATCCCGGATTCCTGGTCGGAGATGAAACGGCAGAACAGCTCCGTGAGCGCATCCGGGTTGTGGATGGAGGCCATCTTCGGCACGCTCACCCATCGGTGGCTGCCGCCGGGGCTGCGGGCCCGGAAATGGACCCAGTAGAAGTTCACGTCCGCGGCGTACGGGAGGAGGCCTCCGTGGCGCAGGCCCGGGCAGAGAAGCAGCGTCTGGTTGCAGAGCAGGGGGAAGGAGCGATTCTCTTCGAACATGTCCAGGCGTCCCTGCGTCACGAACATGAGCTCGTAGGAGTCCAGCACCCGCTCCGGATGGGTCCCGAACCCCGGGGAGACGAACAGCCCCGCGTTCAGAGCCTCCAGCGTGTCGGAAACCTCGAAGCCGAAGGTCACGGGGAGACGCCGGCGGCCAGCGGCGGCGCGGCCACGGCGGGGGGGAGGCCGCGCTGCCGGTAGGTGTGAGGCGTCATGTTCGTGGCGCGCTTGAACACGCGGCGGAAATACCCCGCGTCAGCGTACCCGCACAGGGCGGCTATCTCCGCCACACCCATGGTGCGCTGGAGGATGAGCTGAGCCCGCGCCTCCTTGATGCGCCGGGCATGGACGGCGTCACGGATGGACATGCGCCGCTCCAGGTGGTAGGCGCGCTCGAGGTAGTCGGGGTTGTAGTGCAGCTCCCGGGCAATGTCCGGCGTGCCGATGGGCTGGTGGTAGTGGGCAGCGACGAACGCGTCCACCCGGGAGGCGATGCTCTCCCGGCCGGCCTCCGTTCCCGCCGCGGCCGTTCCCACAGCGGAGGAGCGGGCCAGCTCGCACAGCGCGAGCACCACGAGGTGGTGGAGCACCGGCGCCGACGGGGATGCCGTGCGCGCTTCATCGATGAGCCGTCGCAGCAGGTGGGTGAGACGGGCCGGCCGCAGGACCGTCACGTGGTCCGGGACCTCCAGGCGCTGTCGGGGCACCCCCACCGCAAGACGTCCGCGCACGAAACGGAGAAGGTACAGGTCCGCGCTGTCCTCGTGCTGCAGCGTGAGCGAGGGAGGGTCGGACACCAGCGCCGCCTCGTTGGGGTGGAGCGTGATCCGTGTCCGGTCTCCCCGGACCGTCACGCGTCCATGGACGGTGAACAGCAGCACCACTT
>DASRZR010000013.1:0-15840 GCA_035686185.1 Spirochaetia bacterium
CAGGTACAGCGTGGCCAGGGAGCCGCCGAGAGACTGGCTCAGGTTCCAGGCGCCCGTGAACACCAGCCACGGGCGGAAGCGGCGGTCCTTCAGCGGCCCGAGGATGCCCGCCAGGGAGCCGCGCACGGGGGCCGCCTGGTACGGCGGCTCGGGGATCGTCCGGTGGACCAGCAGGTCGATGAAGCCCATGACGCTGGCCGCGGTCAGGATGATGAACGCTGTCTCCAGCTTCGCCCCCCGGGGGATGAGGTCGATGAGGAACGCGGAGGGCAGCGTGACGAGGATCACCGCGAAGGAGATCCAGCTGTCGCGCCGGCCCCAGAACGCGCCCTGGACCTCCTTCGGAATGATCGTGGCGAACCAGCCGTACCACAGGCCCGGGGAGAGGTTCCCCACCAGCGGGCCAAGGCACATGACGAAGATAAACAGCAGGGCCGCCTCGCCGCGACCCGCGCGCCACAGCAGCCAGGATGCTATCACGCCGATCATCCTCAGGACGCGGTCCGCCAGCGCGGTCCAGAACCACACCATGCGGCGGGACCCCGCGCGTTCGCCGATGAGCGCGCCCAGCGGCTGCGCGATGACCGACCAGGACCCGATGCCGGTGAGGATCCCCCACTCCAGCCGGGTCAGCCCGATGGCGTTCCCGAAGTAGATGTAGATGATTCCCGTGATGAGGTTGCCCCAGGCGGAACCGAGGGTCCCGGTGGCGATGTGCTTCCTCATGATGGCGGGAAGCTCGCCGGGGCGTACCGGCCTCTGGGCAAACCACCCCGATTTCATTCTCACTCGACAATCCCCGCCGGGGACGGAAAGGTCAAGACGCGCGGGGCCGCCGGCGGCGCCGCCCCTTGCCTCGGCCCCGGCTTCTCCGCTACGCTCCCCGCGGAGGTGACCCATGGCTTCGACCGTCTACGCTGACCTCGTGCGGCCCGCCAACCCCCGGCTCGCCCGGGTGTTCGACGCGGCCCTGGTGGCCGGCTTCTCGCTCGTCATCGCCCTGAGCGCCCAGGTAGCCATCCCCCTGCCGTTCACCCCGGTGCCGGTGACGTTGCAGACATTCGCCGTGATCCTCGCCGGCTGCCTCCTGGGCAGCGTGCGCGGCGGGCTCGCCGCGCTGGCCTACGTGGCGGAAGGCTCCGCGGGGCTCCCGTTCTTCTCCGGCGGGACCGCCGGCATCGCCCACCTCGTCGGACCCACGGGCGGATACCTGGTGGGCTGCGTGGCGGCCGCCTACGTGGCCGGCCTCCTGGTGGAGGGTGGATTCGCCCGGGGGTGGTTCGGGCTGCTGCTGTCACTGGCGGCCGCGGACCTTGCCGTATTCCTGCCCGGCGTGATCTGGCTCGCGGCGTTCGTCGGCGCGAACAAGGCCATCGCCCTGGGATTCACGCCGTTCGTGGTGGGAGACGGACTGAAGATCGCCGTGGCGTGGGGCATCCTCAACGGCGCGGGTATCCTGATGAGGAAGCGTTCGGAAAAGACCGCGGCGTAGCCCCGGAAAAGTCTACAGCGAATCTCCCCACAGGATCCGGGGCGGAAGCTCTATGGAAGGGGGTTCGGCGGCCGGGTCGCGCGGGTCCACGAGCAGGGAGAACGCCACTTCGCTCATCCTTCGCACGGGATACTCCACGGTGGAGATCCGGGGCTGCACGTATCGGAGGGCGTCGATGGAGTCGAAGCCCATGAGGCCCACGTCCTGCGGCACCCGGATCCCGCGCGAGCGCAGGTCGTTCAGGATCTCCAGCGCGAATATGTCGCTTCCACAGACGATCGCCGTGCGGCGCTCCGCGAAGTCCACGCCGCGCAGCTCCTCCACGTAGTCGGTTCCACCCACCAGCCGCCCTTCCACGCCGGGCTGCTCGTCAACCGCCTCCCGCAGGCCCGCGTATCGCTCCTCGATCTCGTAGAGGTTCCCGCCGGGCGCCACGCACAGCGGACCGACAAAGAACAGCCGGGTGTAGCCCCGGCGGATGATCTCCCGCGTGGCCTCGCGCTGGATGGCCCGGTCCGACAGGCCCACGAACGGCCAGCGCGGGGAGACCCTGTTGGCCACGGTGACCACCGGGCGCCCCAGGCCGCGCAGGAACTCGTCAAAGCTGTCTCCCCGGCTGGTTGGAAAGAGGAGAATGCCGTCCACGTTGCGTCCGGCCATGTGCTCCAGGGCCGTGCGCTCCCGCTTCTCGTCCCGACGGGACACGGCTATCTGCAGGAAGAAGTCCCGCTGCCAGGCAATTTCCTGCACCGCGTTTACGAACTCGGCGAAAAACTCATTGTCCAGGTCGTGAACGACGAGCCCCACCTCCGAGGTGCGGCGCGTCTTGAGGTTGCGCGCGACGATGTTCGGCTTGTACCCGTACTCCCGGACCTTCTCCAGGATCATCTGCCGGGTCTCGGGCCGGATGCCCGGCCGGTTGCGCAGCGCGCGGTCGATGGTGCCCAGGCTGACCCCGCACAGGCGAGCGAGGTCCTTCGTCGTGATGCCCATTCAGGCGCCGCCGGCCGCGAGCCGGATCCGCAGCACTTCCCACAGCTCGACGCGCGCCACGCGGATCTCCGCGCCCTCGGGGAGCTGGCGCACGGTGCACGCCGATCGCTCGCGGACTGCTTCCACGCTCAGGCAGCGGCGCCCGGCAATCCGCACCCCCAGGTCGTGCACGGGAACGGTTTCCTCCATGTACTCGTAGGACCGCTCGAACCCGCCGTCCAGGGTGTCCATCAACCCGCAGCAGGTCGACGGCTCGGCGTTCGGATTCAGCAGGTGCACGTACAAGGTATCACCATCCTCGTACAGGGCATAGCCCATCTTCATCGGGATGAGGAGCTGCACGCTCGGCCCGGCAACGAACCGGCTCATCACGGAGTGTACGACCTGGCGCAGCTCCCGCTGCGGCTCCTTGGCGTAGTGGCGAAACAGTGGCTGAGGGAACAGGGCGCACATGCCGCGGCCGTGGCGCCGCAGCACCAGGCCGGGCACCGTGGTGGGCGCGTGGGGCCCGGGGAGGTTGTTGTGGAAGAACTCGCGCGGACCGGTCTCGCAGATCGGGTCCACGACGCATCCCTCGTCCGTGGAGGCCGCGGCGTATCGCATCCCGCGTCCCCGCACGAGCAGGTCGTGATCGGCGATGCCGGGCAGGCGCAGGTAGGAGAGGGAGTATGGCGAGATGCCTTGCGGCAGCAGGCCGAGTGCATCGTGCGCGAGATGCGCGCCGGGTCCCTCGCCGAGTCCCCCGGATACGATGAGCAGTCCCCCCGCGTTCATGAACGCGGAAAGGGCCGCCCACTCGCCCTCCGCGAGCACGGCCGGGTTCGCCACGATGAGGACGGAAAGGCCGTCCAGGGACGCGGCGGTGATCCCTTCGTCGAAGACGAACTCGGTGGGCAGGTGCAGGTCCTGAAGCAGGCGGAAGGCGCCCGAGACGTCCCGCACGAACTCCGCCGGAGCACGACGGTCCTTGGTCCCCTGGGAGTGGTAGACCGCGGCATACCGCGGAGGTCGTCCCCGCACCGTCTGGCGGCAGCGTTCGATCTCCGAGAAGATCCCTCGAAGGTCACCGCGGTAGAACCCGGCGTCCACGGTGCCGTCGGGCAGCGGCTCGTCGTCCACGGTGACGGTGGCGCCGTGGGCGAACAGGGAGAACGCCTCGTAGGCAAGGTAGGCCGGGGGCTTTCGCGTGTAGTCCCAGGTGTTGATCGCGCGCGCCACCAGGGCCTCGTAGGGGCGGCCGGCCGCCGCGCCCCGGAGGAAAACCGGGAGGAACGTGGTGGAACGGATGCCGGACCAGTCCGAGTAGGCCTCTCCGGTCACGAAGTCCGCCTGGCGGGTGGATCCCACGGCGCGGCTACCCATTCCCGCGGACGAGTGCGGGTAGCCCCAGTAATTGTTCGTGAACACGAGCTCAGGAGACACGCCGCGGATCGCTTCCCGCATCCTTTCGTAGAACGACTCCACGACGCCGTAGCGGAAGCCAAGGAACTCCGCGTGCAGCGGGCTGCCGGCATCCGTCGGCGGGTCCGCGCCCCGGGCCGCCCGGAACCCCGCCCGGCAGGACGGGCAGTAGCAGTTGCCGTCCCCGATGATCGTCATGTCCAGCCAGATGCCGTCGATGTCCGGCTTGGCCGCGATCTGCCGAAGGTGCGCCTCCACCACGTCCGCGTACGGGCCGTTGATGCACAGCGTGCGCCAGCGCCACGCGCCCTTCCCGCGCTCGCCGGCCGCGTTCCGGGCAAGCCACTCGGGGTGCTCGTCCGAGACACGCTCGTCCCAGGAGACCGAGTAGTAAGCCAGCGTCCGCACGCCCCGCGCGCGAAGGGCGGCAGAGGTCTCCGCCAGCAGGTCGCGCCCGCCGAGCCCGGGGTGCAGCTCCTCACCGTCCAGCCGCGTGTAGAAGCTGCCGTACTGGCACTTGGCGTAGATCACCGCCGAGTCGGCGCCGCTTTCCGCGATGGCCTCCGCGAGGGCGGGAGGATCGAAGCGCTCCGCGATGCCCTTCCCCGGCCAGCGCGGCAGGTGCATGTCCAGGAACACGCGCGCCTTGCTGCGCGCCAGCCACGTGGCGTCCGCGCTCATCCCTTGATCCCCGTGGTCGTGATGCCCGCGATGTAGTAGCGCTGGGTGAACAGGAACACGGCGATGACCGGCACGGCGCCGATCACCATGCCCGCGGCCAGCAGCGCCACGTCGTTGACGTAGATGTGCGCGTACAGGTTGTTGATGGCCACCTGCAGCACCATGTTCTCCGTGCGGGAGATGAACGTCACCGGCACGAGGAAGCTGTCCCACTGCTGGAGGAACACGATGAGGCCCAGCGTGACCAGCGGCGTGCGCGCCAGCGGCACGAGGATGCGGAAGAAGTACCGCGTGCGGCCGCACCCGTCGATGACCGCCGCCTCGTCCAGCTCGCGCGGCACGCCGGCAAAGAACTGGCGCATGAAGAAGATGCCGAAGCCGCTGGCAGCGAACGGCACGATGAGGGACGCCAGCGTGTTCATGAGCCCCGCGTCCTTCACCACCCGGTAGAGCGGGACGATGAGGATCTCGATGGGCAGGATCATGGTGGCCACGATGAGGCCGAAGAACAGCGAACGCCCCCGGAAGCTCATGCGTGCAAACGCGTAGGCGGCCAGCGAGTTGACCATCAGGCTCACCACGGTGACCGACAGGCACACGAACACGGTCACGCCGAGCACCCGCCCGATGCTGACGGCCGCGAAGAACCGGCTGAAGTTGTCCAGCGTGGCCTGCACGGGCACGAACGTGTGCAGGGACAGCCCGCCAATGCGCGCGATCTCCTCGTTGCTGCGGAACGCCAGGCCGAAGCCCCACACCATCGGCACGAGGACCACCAGCACCAGGATGGCGAGCAGCACGCCGCCACCCCGGACCGCGTTCGGCCGCGCCCCTTCACGCATCGCGTTCCCTCCCGAGGCGAAGCTGCACGAGGTTGATCACCAGGACGAACAGGAACATGAACACGGCCACGGCGGAGGCAAAGCCGATGTCCCCCACGCGGAAGGCTGTCCTCCAGTCGTAGTAGACCAGGAGGTCCGTCACGCCCCGCGGCCCGCCCTGCGTCATCACGAACACCGGCGTGAATACCCGGGCCACGGAGTCCATCGTGGTCACCACGATGACGAACAGAAGGACGCGCCGAAGCAGCGGCAGCGTCACCCAGCGGATGCGCTGCACGGGGCGCGCCCCCTCGATGGCGGCGCATTCGTACAGCTCCCGCGGGATTTCCTTCAACCCGGAGAGGAAGATCATGGTGAAGAACGCCCACGCCTTCCACACGCACGCGGCGATGAGGCTCCCCAGCGCCTGGGACGGATTGGCGAGGAATCCCGTGCGAGGGAGGTGGAGGAACTGGAGCACGGAGTTGATGAGCCCCACGTCCGGGTCGTAGATGAACTTCCACAGGAAGGAGGCCACGACAAAGGGAATCACCACCGGCAGGAAGTAGATGGTTCGAAGCGTGCCCATGAACCGGGACTCGGACTCCACGAGCAGGGCCACGACGAGCGCCAGGGCGGTCTGCACCACGACCACCACGGCCATGAAGACGACCGTGGCCCGGAGCGAGTTGGCGAAATCCAGGCTCGTCAACAGGGCCGCGAAGTTGTCCAGGCCGAGGAACCGCGTGCGGCCGAGGATGTTCGCCTTGCAGAGGCTGAGGTAGAACAGGTCAATCACGGGGTACAGAACGAAGAGGCCGATCACCAGCAGCGCGGGGGCGATGAACAGGTAGGGCTGGATGCCGCCCGCGCCCGGGAAGGCGGTGTGACGGGGCGCGCTCATGCCGTGACGGCCTCTGCCGCAAAGAACTCGTGCACGAGGTCCTCCACGCCCGGCAGGAACTCGTGCCCGAAGTCGGGGTAGATCACCAGGTCCTTCTCACAGCGCATCCGGTTGTAAGCGGCGAACTGCGTGGAGGCGGGGCAGATCTCGTCCCGCAGGCCCACGGCCATGCGGACCTCCGCCGTGATGCGCGGCGCCAGGTGCTGGATGTCGATGTACCCGAGCGTGGTGAAGATCTCCTCCTCCCGCGCGTGCAGCGGGTCGAACGACCGAAAGTACCACGCCAGCTCCTCGTAGGCCAGCTTCGCGAGGTCCATCTCCCACACGCGGCGATAGTCCGACAGGAACGGGTAGATGGCGAACGCGCGCCGGACCCGCGGCTCCAGCGCGGCGCAGGCCAGGGTGAGCCCGCCGCCCTGGGAGGCGCCCGTGGCGTACACGCGGTCCGGGTCCACGTCCGGCATGTCCATGCAGATCCGGGCGAGCTCCGCCGTGTCCAGCATGATGTGACGGAACAGCAGGTTGTCCGGCTCATCGTCCAGGCCGCGTATGAAGTGGCCCTTCCACGTGGTGCCGCGCACGCCGCCGCTGTCTTCCGAGAGACCGCCCTGTCCGCGCACGTCCAGCGCCGCCACCGAGAATCCCATGGCCGGCCACTTCAGCTTGTCCGACCAGTCTCCGCTGTTCCCCGAGTAGCCGTGGAACAGGAGCACGACGGGGTGTCGCGCCGGGGCCGCCCGGCCCTCCGCGCGCCTCGGCCTCAGGTACTTCGCGTGCACGCGCGCCCCGCGCACGCCGGTGAAGTACAGGTCGAAGCACTCGGCAAACGGCGCGGCGAGCGGGTGCGGCACGAGCGTCACCCGTGGATCCAGGCGGCGCATCTCCGCCAGGCCCCGGTCCCAGTACGCCTCGTGGTCCGTCGGCCTCGGGTTTCGTCCCGCGTAGAGCCGGAGCTCCGCCAGCGGCATGTCGATCTGCGGCACGGTTTGCGTTTCTCCCTCGAACAAGAGGCCCGGGGCGACGGGCGCCCCGGGCAGGATAGGGCTACTTCAGAGCCCGTTCGATCTTCGCCACGGCATCGGCGTCCGTCTGCTCCACGTTCGCGCCATAGGCAACGGCGTTGAACGCGTCCATGACGGCTTCGGAGAGCGCGGGGTACTCCGGCGTGGTGGGCCGGGCCCGGGCGGTCTGCACGAGCTGTTCCTTGATGATCGTGTAGGGGGTCTGCGACATGTCCATCTTCAGGATGACGGACTTGCGCGAGGGAAGGTTGCCCGACTTGCCGCAGTAGATGAGCGAGCCGTCGGGGCCGGTGATCGCCTGGATGACCTGCCAGGCGAGCTTCTTGTTCTTGGAAAGGGCGGTCATCGCGAGGTTCCAGCTTCCGGAATTGCTGGCGCTGGCCGCGCCGTGAGGCAGCGGCATGGCGCCCCACTTGGACTTGTAGAAGTCGGGGAAGTTCTTCTTCCACTCCCCTACCATCCACGGACCGTTGATCCACATGGCCACCCGCTCGGACTCGAACCCGTTGGTCATCGGCATGGCCGGGGCCACCTTGTACTTCTGGAACAGGTCCTGGTAGAAGTGCAGCGCCTTCAGGCTCGCCGGGCTGTCGAAATAGCCCTTGGTGGTGGAGCGGTCCGGGCTGATCACGTCCGCGCCGAACCACCAGGTCCACAGCATCTGCGTGTACGTCATGCCCTCGTTGCGGTTATCGACGGAGAACATCTGCGGCATGATGCCGTAGACCTTCACGTTGCCGGCCGCGTCCTTCTTCGTGAGCTTGATCGCGGCGGCGAGGAGCTGGTCCATGGTCCAGGCATCCGCCAGCTTCGTCGGGGCGGTGAGCCCGGCTGCCTTGAACATGTCCTTGTTGTAGTACAGGACGCAGTTGGACTCGTTCAGCGGCGCCGCCCAGATCTTTCCGTTCCACGTCATGGCCTGCTGGGAGGAGGTGACGAGGTCGGCGAAGTCCGCCTTGTCCCAGTAGCTGTCCAGCGGCTCGATGGCACCCTCGCTCGCGTAGTAGGCGATGTTCGGCGCGTCCATGCAGATCACGTCTCCCACGTCTCCGCCGGCGATCATGAGCTTGAGCTTGTTCTCGTACTGGTTCTGCGGCACGGTCCTGAACTCGACCTGGTCCGCCAGGCCCGCCTTCTGCAGGCCATCCGTCATGTAGTTGATCCAGAGGTCAGGGAAGGTATCGATGATGATCTTTCCCTGCGCCGTGAGGCCCGCCGCGCACAGCAGAGACACTGCCACGCACAGGAGTCCCGTCAAAACCAACCGAAGCTTCATGTCATCCCTCCTCGAAAAAACAGGATTACGGTAACGTTACCGTATTAATAGTGCACGTTACCGTAATCTGTCAAGAGAAATCTTTGCTTGATGTGAGATCTCAGTGAGATATACTAGGGTCAAACAGGAGGAACCCGTGCTGACGCTCACTCTGCTGGCGATCATCCTGGTGGTAGCCCTGTGCGTGGTTCTCTGGCTGACGCTCCACGATCGGCGGCGCCTGCAGCGCAGGCTGAACGGAGACCTTGGAGAGCTTGCGGCCGGCAATTTCGTTCACCGGTCCGACGCCCCCGGAGACCTGGGATCCTCTTTCGGCCGGGTGGCGTCCATGCTCCTGGCCTGGGTGGCGCAGACGCTGCGGTCCTCCCTGTCACTCTCCGACGCGGTGAGGGACATCTCGGGCGCCTCCGAGGCGGCGCGGGAGCGCGTGAGATCCATCGGCGGGCGCATCCGGCTGTTCAACGAGAAGGCCCAGGGAGACCACCAGCGAGTGGAGAAAGCCTCCGCCATCTCCGACACGATCTCGGCACGCAACCAGGAGATCGTGTCCACGTCCCGCGCCACCATCGATGACCTCAAGGGGTCGGAGGGCGCCATCCGAAGCGGCAAGACGACGGTGGAGGAGGCGGCGAAGATCCTCGAGCTCATGGGGGACTCCATGGAGAAGCTGTCCACCGACGTGTCGCGCCTCTCCGGTTTCACGCAGAGCGCCCACGAGATGGCCTCCGCCGTGAATGACCTCGTGGGGAGGATCGACCTGCTTGCCCTCAACGCGTCCATAGAGGCCGCGCGGGCCGGGGAGCACGGGAAGGGCTTCGCGGTGGTGGCCGGCGAGGTGGCCAAGCTCTCCCAGCAGGGCGCCTCGTACGCCACGCAGATCACCGGGCGCATGGACGAGATCGCCCGGGAAACGGCGCGCACCACGGAGTCCATACGGCACCTCTCGGAGGTCAGCCGCAAGGGGCGCGCCTCCGCCGCGACCATCACGGAGCAGTTCGAGGAGATCGACCGCTACGTGGGCCGCACCGTGAAGGCGCTGGCCGATTTCTCCCAGCAGATCGCGCGGCAGGCGGAGTCGGTGCAGGAGATCTCCTCCATCAACGACGACCTTTCCTCGTTCTTCGGGCAGTTCATCCAGGAAGCGCAGACCATCGCCGCCGACGTCTCCGAGCAGGAGTGCATGGAAGACAGGAACATCGAGATCTGCCGGTCCATGGAAGGGGCGTCCCAGGAGCTCTCCGACTTCACCCAGCAGTTCGAGCGCGTCATTGCGCAGAGACTGCTCGATCACTGCCGCAGGGTCCGCGACATGCTGCTCGCGGGCCCCCTGGACAACGCCGCGCTGGCGGCCTATGCAAAGAGGTCCGGCGTCTCGGAGTTCTACCTGACCGACGGGGACGGGGTCATCACGCTTTCCAACAGCGCGAGCGCCGTCGGCTTCCGGTTCCCGGACGACCCCCGGACGCAGGCGTTCGAGTTCCGCCAGATCCTGGGAGACAAGTCCAAGGTGGTCGTCCAGAAGTTCATGAAGCGCGACCTGGACGGGAAGTACTTCAAGATCGTCGGCCTGTCCCGGGCGGACCGGAAGGGCATCGCCCAGGCCGCCCTCAACCTGGACGACCTGGTAAGGCTCACGCTGTAGCCCCGGGCTAGAACTGCCTCAGGATCCTGTCTGCCGGATACGCGGCCGGGATCAGGCCGAGGGACGCGAGCGTGGCAATGGAGCTCGTGTACCGGGCGGGGTCCAGCGCGCCGTAGCCCGCCGCGCTGGGGAACAGGCGGCAGGTGGCGTCCAGGCGCTGGCGGAACAGGGGCTCTTCCGCGGGCGGCACGTTGCCCACGTTCTTCAGCGCGATGCGGGCCGCCTCGTCCCGGTGGGTCATGGTGAAATCCATGGCCTGGCGGGTGGCCTTCACGAACCGGGAGAGCACGTCGCTTCGGGCGGCGATGATGCTCCGCGAGCTGATGAACGACGCTCCTACCAGGTCCGTGGTGTCCTTGACGTCCCACTCCGTGATGGCCACGCCGTGCGCCCGAAGCGCCACCGGCTCGTTGTTCAGGAACACGACCACGGCATCCGCCCGGCCGGAGAGCAGCGTGGGCTCCTGGGTGTAGCCGATCTTCTCCACCTTCGCGGAGGCGGCCAGGCCGTACTTCTTCAGGAAGAGCTGCAGCCCGATCCAGGCGGAGCCGGACATCTCCGGAGTCCCGATGACCCGGCCGGCCAGGTCCTCCGGCGTCTTCACCTTGTCCGCCCGGGCCACGATGGCCACCGGGTAGCTCTGGTAGTACTGGAAGATGGCCTGCAGGCCCATGTCCTTGGAACCGGAGATCACGAGCTGGTCCGAGTCGGAGAGGCCCAGGTCGATCTTCCCCGCCGCGAGCAGGGAGAACACGTCGTACTGGAACCCGAACTCCAGCTTCAGGTCGATGCCCTGGGCGGCATAGAAGCCCTTGTCGATCCCCACGTACAGCGGCGTGAACTGCACGTGCGGGATGTATCCGATGGCGAGCGTTACGGTATCCGCCGCCCAGGAAGCGGCCGCCGCGCTGACGAGCGCCGCCAGCACCGTGACGAGGCGAACGAGCTTCTTCATCGAGAACCTCCTCGGGCGCCCCGGGCCACGACCCGGTAGGTCAGGCTGGCGGCGCCGTAGTAGACGAGGCCGAGGATCACGAGCCACAGCAGGCCCACGAACATCAGCTCCACGTCGAAGTTGGCCTTGGCAATGCTCACGAGGGAGCCCAGGCCCCGGTTGCCGGAGACGAACTCGCCCACCACCGCGCCGATCACCGACAGCGTGATGGAGACCTTCACCCCGCCGGCGATCATCGGCAGGGAGGCGGGGAACTCGAAGTGGGCGAAGCGCTTCCACCTCGGCGGGCGGAAGAACGCCAGGAGCTTGGCAAGCCGGCGCTCGGCCAGCCCCACGGCGGAAATGTTGGTGATCAGCATGGGGAAGAAGATCACGATCACGGAGGTGATGATCCGGGGCGTGACGCCGAAGCCGAACCACAGCACGAGGAACGGCGCCAGCGCGATGGACGGGATGGTGTTGAACGCGATGAGGTACGGCATGAGGAGCCGGGACAGGAGGCGCGACTTCGCAATGGCGTACCCCAGCGCGAGCGTCACCACGAATGCGGCGGCGAACCCTGCCAGGGACTCGTACACCGTCATCCCGAGGTCCGCCAGGATGGAGCCGGAGGCCAGGGTGGAGACGAACCGCGTCAGCACGCCCCACGGGTGGGGAAGGATGTAGTCCGGGATCGGGACGCGCACCTTCAGGAAGACGAACAGGAAGTACAACGCCACCAGCTCCAGCGGTACCAGGAGCCAGCCGTAGTTCCGCTTCATGAACGTGCCGGGGTCCGCCGCCGGTTCCTCCTCGGGCTTCTCCCGTTCCTCGTGGTCCGCCGGCGCGGCCCACAGCACGCGGGCGTGACGCCGGATCTCCGCGGCGGCCTCCCGTTCCGTGGGAGAAAGCAGGAACTGGTCCGGCGGCTCTTCCCCGTTCTTCCCCAGGTGCTGCTCGTCGATGACCTGGGCGGGGCGGGCGGAGAACGCCATGATCCGGTCCGACAGGAAGCAGGCTTCCTCCACGGAATGGGTCACCATCACCACCGTGCAGCGCGTGCGGCGGTGGAGGGAGCGAAGCAGGATGTTCAGCTTCTCCCGGGTGATGATGTCCAGGGAAGAGAACGGCTCGTCCAGGATGAGAAGCTCGGGGTCCGTCACCAGCGCGCGGGCCAGCTCCACGCGCTTCTTCATCCCACCGGAGAGCTCCGACGGAAGGAAATCCTCGAACCCGGCAAGGCCAAGGTCCTCCAGGACCCGGCGCGCGCGCGTGCGGGCCTCTTCGTCCACGCGCGTCCCCGCCAGCTCCAGCGGGAGCAGGACGTTGTCCAGCGCGGTGCGCCACGGCAGGAGCGCCTCGTTCTGGAACACGAACGAGAGGCGCGAGGTGCGCACGGAAAGCTCCCCGGAGGTGGGGCGATAGATGCCGGCAATGAGGTTCAGCAGCGTGGTCTTGCCGCAGCCGGACGGCCCGAGGAACGTGAGGAACGAGCCGGCACAGACGCGGAAGGAAAGAGAATCGATGACGGGCGTGCCACTGAAAGAGAAGCTGAGGCCTGTGGCCTCGATAACAGACTCCGACCCCATGCGTCCTTCCTTCTCCCATCCAGACTGTACTGTCGGCAACGGACTCTCACCGTTTCCACTCTCGAGTGCGGCCTTACGCGGCACTCTCCAGGTTGCGGGCTGTTACCGCCGGTCGGGAAATGCTCCCTGCCTCGAAGAAAAGGCTATGGGAAATGTTCATCTCTTGCACAGGAAAAAGTCAAGGGCTATCCTCGCTGTCGTATGATCCTCGCCTACGACATCGGGACCTCGTTCCTGAAGGCCGCCGTCGTGAGCATTGGCGGCCGGGTGCTGGCGAGCGCCCAGGTCCCCGTCCGCACGGTGGAGACCGGCCAGCCGGACCGTCACGAGTGCGATCCGAACACATGGTTGACGGGAATGGCCGTGGTCACCGCCCAGCTCGGCCTGAGGGACAAGGGAAGGATCCGCGGCGTCGTGGTGAGCGCCAACGGCCCGACGCTCGTTGCCGTGAACGAGGACGGGGTGGCGCTGGATTTCGCGATGACGTGGAGGGACCGGCGGGCCGAAGAGGAAGCCGACCTCGTGGCGGAGTTCACCGACACCCCGCTGGACCCGTCGTTCTACCTGCCCAAGGCGCTGTGGATCCGGCGTCACAAGCCGGACATCTACGAGCGCACCCGGTGGTTCCTCCCGTGCGCGGAGTACGTCTGCCACGTGCTCACCGGCAACGCCGTGCGCATCATCCCTACCCCGCTGTTCCGGGATTTCTTCTGGAGCGACAGCGCCCTGCCGCACGTGCCGCTGGACGCGGAGAAGCTCCCGCCGTTCGTGGACATCGGGGACCTCATCGGCACGGTGGGCGCGGACGCGGAGGAGACGCTGGGCGTGCCGGCGGGGCTCCCCGTCATCGCCGGCGGGCCGGACTACATCATGTCCATCCTTGGCACCGCTGCCACGCAGCCGGGGCGCACGTGTGATCGGGCCGGCACCTCGGAAGGGATCAACCTCTGCTGGTCACTGCCCGTGCAGGACAAGCGCCTCCTGTGCTTTCCCCACGTGGTGAGCGGCGCGTTCAACGTCTCCGGGATGATCTCCTCCACCGGCGCCGCGCTGGAATGGGCGTCCCACGCCCTGGGAGCCGGCCGCGGGGAGATGGATTCCCTGTTGAAGGAGGCCGCCGCCGCGCCGGCGGGCGCCCGGCGGCTGCTGTTCCTTCCGTTCCTCACGCCCGAGCGCTTCGGCCTGTGGGACTCCCGGCTGCGCGGCGCCTTCCTGGGCCTCACGCTGGAGCACGGCAAGGCGGAGATGATGCGCGCCGTGGTGGAGTCCAGCGGCTACGCGGTGAGGTCCGTGCTGAAGGTGATGGCGGACGCCGGCGGCCGGGCGTCAGATCTGAGGGTGACGGGCGGGCTGGCCCGGTTGCCGCTGTGGTGCCAGGCCCGGGCCGACATCACGGGGATCAAGGTCATGCTTCCCGAGCAGGAGGAATCGGACCTCGTGGGAAACGCGTGCGTGGGATTCTACGGGCTGGAGGAGTTCGAGAGCCCCGCGGACGCGGCGGAGAACCTCGTGAGGTTCCAGCGGGTGTACCTGCCCAACCCGGCCGTGCGCGAGATCTACGACGAGATGTTCGATGCGTTTGTGCGGGCCAGCGCGGACGCGGGGGGGACGCTCCGCCGCCCTACCGGGGAGGCGGGGTGATGCTGACCACGTGCGCCGGGGCCTCCCGCAGCGGCTCGGACAGCCGGATGTGCACGTCCTTTCCTTCCTGGTGCCACGTGGCAAACCCGATGGAACCGGGCACCCGCACGCTGGCATAAGGGAGCAGCCTCCGGGACGGCAGCACGATGGTGCGCCCTGCCGGCGTCCCCAGCAGGATCGCGTAGGCGGTCATCCCCTTGCTCGTGAACCGAAGCTCTATCCCGTCCTCCGTCACGCCCTCCCCGTCTCCCCAGGGACGCGTGCCGTAGATCGCCTCGCCGTTGAGCTTCAGCCATTCCCCGAGGCCGCGCAGGCGCGCGGCGTGCAGCGGTCCGAGGCTTCCGTCTGCCCGGGGCCCCACGCACAAGAGCAGGTTGCCCCCGCGCGCCGTGACGGTGCACAGGAGCCTCACGAGGCCGGACACCGAAAGCGTGTGGTCCTCCGTCTCTTCCGTTGAAAAGCCGGCGGAATACCCCAGGCCCCGCACGCACTCCCACGGCCCGTCGGTTCCCGCCTCCGCGGCCTCGGAGTCCACGGTGTGGAAGTCCGCGTGCCTCGGCGGGTGCATTCCCCGCGCGTGGGCCGGCACACGGCCGCCCCGCGGCAGGAGGCGCGTGATCCGTGACAGGAGCTGACGGCCTATCCATCCCGGCTCGTCCGGGTCCGGCTGGCCGAAGCGATCGTTGACCACGCCATCCGGCACGGCCGCGTAGTACTCCGAGAACAGGTCCAGCAGGTCCTCGGAGGCAGGGCTGCCGACATCGCTCCACAGGACGGACGGAGAATAGCGGGAGATCAGCTCGCGCCAGTGCGCATCCACGTAGGCCGCGTAGGTGCGAGAGCGCGGGATGGCCCCCATCACGTCGGGAAGGCTGCGGATGGGTGTGCCGCCGAACGTCCAGTCCAGCCCGGCGGAGTAGTACACCCCGAAGCGCATGCCGAGGGCGTGCGCGCCTTCGGCGATCTCCCCCAGCACGTCGCGGGCGGATTGCCAGCTCTTGCGCTTGGGGTTGCGCCGGCGCGACGGCCACATCGTGAACCCGTCGTGGTGCTTCGCGTTGGCCACCAGGTAGCGCGCGCCCGACTCCGCGATGGGTCCCAGCGTGGCGGACGGATCCCAGTCACGCAGGTTCGCACGAAAGAGCTGGCCGAATGCCTCGTAGCGGCCGAGCCGTCCCCACGCGTTCTTGTGGTGCCGATGCGTGGGGCTGGTGGCAATGCTCATGCCGTTGCCGTACCACTCCGCGCGGGGATCGTGGGAGAACAGGTAGTCCCAGCCGCGTTCCGCCACGACCCGCGACGGGTCCCCGGTGACGGGGGCCCAGGCCGGAACGGAGAAGGGCCCCCAGGAGAGAAGGATGCCGAGCTTCGCGTCCGCGTACCAGGACGGGACGGCCCGCTCGGCAAGTGATTCCCAGGTCACGTCAGCCATCAGCAGTGGTAT
>DASRZR010000014.1:0-3427 GCA_035686185.1 Spirochaetia bacterium
GTCTCGAACAGCGGGATGATGTCCATGCCGGGCACCGGGCCGTCCTCCGGGCCGGTCCGCAGCTCCATGAGCCACAGCGCGGCAAGGATGTCGCTGACCCGGTGGGTCATGCTGATGATGTGGCCGCCCAGCGCCTCTTCCCCCACGGTGGCCGACGCCTGGCGCAGCACCTGGCAGACATCCAGGCTCTCCCGGGATGCGGCGCTCAGAGACTCCGGGGGCAGGCGGCGCTGGAGCCCCATGGTGGAGCGCAAGAGCGCGCGCCGCCCCTCCTCGTCCAGGGCCGCGTAGTCCGCGCACAGGCCCAGCGCGCGCGCCACTTCCGCCACCACCTGCGCGTTGCGGCTCGATTCCTGGCGGATGTCCAGCCGGGCGAAATGCAGCCCGAAGATCTGCGTCTGCCACCGCCAGCCGGTGAGCGTCCCTTCCGCAATGGCGGCGCCCCGGTTCGCCTTCAGGCTCTCCTCCATCAGCAGCAGGTCCTCGGTAAGCTCGGCCCCGGAGCGGTAGGCGCCGGGCGGCAGATCTTCCAGCGAATCGGCGCGCGTGCGTTCCAGCTTCCACTCCACGGTGCGAAGGAACCGTCGGTAGGTCTCGTGGGGGGAGATTGGCTCCACCAGCGGAGCGACCTCCGGGTGCTCCTGAATGCGCTTCTGCACTGCCTGCTTGAGGGCGGCGGAGACGGGCGCCTGCAGCTCCGAGCTGGTGAGCTCATCAAAGAGCTGCCGGCAGCGCGAGAGATGCGCCGCCACGGCGGCGGCCCGCATCCGCACGAAGGTACGCGCGGTGACGCGCGCGCTGACGTGGGGGTTCCCGTCCCTGTCACCGCCAATCCACGATCCAAAGGAGAGAAACGGGGGGAGGCGGAGGTCCACGTCGGGATAGATCTTTCGAAACGCCCGGTCCAGCTCCGCGTAGATGTCCGGCGCCACGTCCCACAGCGTGACGGCGAAGTACAGCCCGACCTCCACCTCCTCCAGAACGCTGGGGCGGCGCGGCCTCACGAGGTCGGTCTGCCACAGCCCGGTGACAAGGGACCGGATACCCGCCACGATCCGCTCCCGTTCCCGGGGAAGAACGTCAGCGTCATCCAGGTGCCGCAGGGACTGGCGCAGGAGCCGGACCTTGGTCCGCACGGAGCGCCTCTTGGCTTCCGTGGGATGGGCGGTGAACACCAGGCCGATGGACAACAGGGCCAGGAGCTCCCGAATTCGGTCCGGGTCGAAGCCGGCATTGCTCATCATGCGCACGGCTTCTTCCATTGATTCCGGCCGGGGCTCCGGGAAGCGATCCCGCTCGCGATCCCTCAGGACGCGTACCCGCTCCCGGTCCTCCGCAAGGTTCATGAGGTCGAAAAAAACGGTGAACGCGCGAACGACGGTCCGGGCCTGCTCGCCGTTCATGGACCGCACCCGGGCGTCCAGCGCCCGTTCGGCGCCCTCCGACCCTTCCCGGCGGGCCCGTGCGCCCAGGCGGACTTCCTCCTCCAGGTCGTAGAGGGTCATGCCCGCCTGTTCCTTGATCACGTCCCCGAGCACCCGGCCGAGGAACCGAATCTCCGCCCCGAGCTTCTCCCTTTTTTCCATGTGGCAACGAATTTCGGGAGGATCGGCGCGGATGTCAATAAAAAGCGCGCGGCTACGCCGCGGCTCTCTTGAACGAGCGGACGGCCCACCAGAACGCGAGCGCGGTGAGCGCGCCCAGGGTCACAAAGGCCACCGCCAGCGACGGGTCGGAGAAGTTGCCCAGGAACAGGGAGCGCGCCGCGGTCACCTCGTAGGCAAGCGGGTTCACGGAGGCCAGCGCGCGGATGATCCTCGGGGCCAGCGTGAGCGGCAGGGTGATGCCGGACAACAGGAGCAGGGGCGTGGCAACCGTGTTCGTGATGGACGCCAGCGTATCTTCCTGCTTGAACACCATGGCCAGCGCGTAGGAGCAGGAGGCCATGAGCGCGCCGGTGAGCACCATGAGGCCGAAGGTGATCAGCAGGCCGGCCAGGCTCACCGTGAGCCCGAGCAGCAGCGCCAGCAGCACGGCGATCGTGGATTGCACGAGCAGCACCACCACGTCCCGCGCCAGGTAGGCGGACAGGATGGAAAGCCGGCTCGCGGGGGTCACGAGCAGGCGCTCCACGAACCCTGCCCGGATATGGTCCACCAGCCCGAAGCCGGCGAACGCGGAGGTGAACAGCGCGAGCATCACCAGGAGGCCCGGCGTGAACACGCTGTAAGCGCCGCCGGGGGGGAACCCGGGGACGCCGTTCAGCCCTTTCAGCAGGGGCGCGAACAGCAGCAGGTACAGCACGGGCTGGAACATCCCGATGAACAGCCACACGGGGTTGCGAAGGCTTCCCTTCACGTTGCGGACGAACAGGACACCAAAATTGCGGAGCGCTTCCATTGCTGGCTATTCCTTTCTGGCAGACGGTCGCCCGTCGGCCTTGGCCGAGCCGACGATTGTCTCATCGCGGAGGGAGTGGCCCGTGGCGCGCAGGAACACGTCGTCCAGGGAGGGCCGAGACAACGCGATATCGGATACACCCACGCCCCTGCCCTCCAGCAGGCGCAGCACCACCGGCAGCGCCTCTCCTCCCCGGGAGACCACCAGCTTCAGGCTCCCCCCGTCAGCGCTGGCTTCCCGCACCAGGTCGAGGTCGCGCAGGGCCTCCAGGGCCACCTCGGGGGCGTTCTGCACATGGTTGACCGTGAGGGAAAGGATGTCGCCGTGGATGCCGCCCTTCAGGTCGACCGGCGTGCCCTCCGTGACCACCCGGCCATGATCCATGATGGCCACTCGATCACAGAGCGCGTCGGCCTCTTCCATGTAGTGCGTGGTGAGGAACACCGTGGTCCCCAGGTCCCTCAGGAGCCGGATCTGCGCCCAGAGCTGGGCCCGGCTCACCGGGTCCAGGCCTGTCGTCGGCTCGTCCAGGAACAGGAGCTTCGGTCGATGCACGATGCCGATGGCGATGTCCAGCTTCCGGCGCTGACCGCCGGAGTACGTCTTGACGAACCGGTCCACGAAGTCTCCGAGCCCGAGGGAGCCGATCAGCTCCTCCGCCCGGCGTTGCGCGGAAGCGCGGTCCTCGCCGTGAAGCCGCGCCTGCAGCACCAGCGTCTCGCGCCCGGTGCAGTAGGGGTCTGATCCGCCGGCCTGACTGACGTATCCGATGCATCGGCGCACCTGGACGGGCGCCGAGCGAACGTCGAATCCGGCGATGCGTACCGTCCCGCCGTCCGCGGCCAGGAGCGTGGAAAGGATCCTCAGGGTCGTGCTCTTGCCCGCGCCGTTGGGCCCGAGCAAGCCGAAGATCTCTCCTTCCCTCACCGAGAGATCGATTCCGCGAACAGCTTCCACGGCGGCGCTCCCGCGCCGGCCCTTGAAGCTCTTGGAAAGGCCCCGGAGGCAGACGATCTCCTCGGGACCC
>DASRZR010000015.1:0-16210 GCA_035686185.1 Spirochaetia bacterium
CTGGATGGTCTTGAGGGCCGGGTAGTCGGAGCCGGAACCGCCCACCGCCGTGTTCGGGGAGAGCGCACCGGTCATGCTCGCGTAGATCCGCGCCCCGTCTCCCGTGGTGGCGAACTTGACGTAGGCGGCGGCCAGCTTCTGGTTGCTGGACCATGTCATGACCCCGTAGCCGATTCCCGCCCCCTGGGCCACCTGCACGTCCTTGTACTTGCTGCCCGGCAGGTTGACGGTGGGGAAATAGCCGACGTTGTCCGCGCCCAGCTTGTCGGAGAATGCCTTCCAGTTGCCCACGTCGGACAGAAGGCCGACGAACATCCCGCCGTTGCCGGCGGCGAACTTGTCGATTCCGTCCATGAAGTACGGCCGGGAGAACCCGTCCTTCTCCAGGTATCCCTTGTCCACGAGCGTCTTCACGAACTCGACACTCTGCTTGAAGATCGGGTCCTTGTACGTGACCGACCCGTCCTTGAGGCCGCCCACGTTCGGGCCCCAGGCGTTGGCCACGAGACAGCGGATCAGGAAGTCGATCGTGTAGGTCTGGCCGACGGTGACCGGAACGAATCCCGCCGCCTTGAGCTTTGCGCAGGCCGCCAGGAACTGCTCCGCGGTCTTGGGGGGCTGGTCAGGATTGAGGCCGGCCTTCCGGAAGTAGGCCTTGTTGTAGTAGATGCCGAAGCCCTGCATCGTCATCGGCAGCAGCTTGATGGGCTGGCCGACCTGGCCGTTCATCGACACCATGGCGATGCTCGCGGCGGTGAACTGGCCCTTCACGTCCTGGATGTAGGGCCCGAGATCCACGAGAACGTCCCCGAACCCGTACTCGCGCGCACCGGGGTGGAACATGGCGACATCCGGACCCTGGTTCGCGGTGGCGGCGGCCTGGATGATCTGGTAGTACTGCGGCTCCAGCGGCTGCGCCACGTGGTTGATCGTCACGCCCGGGTTCTTCTGCTGGAACAGGGCATCGATCTGCTTCATGGGTGCCTGCGCCCCGCCGGGGTTCACCTCGCTGTACTTGAAGTCCCAGACGGTGAGCGTCTGGGCGGCGAGGCCCGCGGCGCAGAGGACCACGAGGGCAAAACAAAGAACCGATCGTCTGATCATGAACGCCTCCTTGCAGGTATTTCCGGGGCAGTATCCCGCGACTCCCGACGGTCGTAAATGGAGTGGATTGCGCGACTTCATGGAGAAAATTCCGCCGCGGCCCTTCGTGCCGCGTGCTATCATCGCCGGGTGGCGCGTTCCCGGACCGTCCGTGGATCCATTTTCCTCTCCGTATCGGTCCTGCTGGTGTGCACGCTCCTGGCGTTCTCCCTCGTGGTGTACGACTACGTCTCCGCGGTGGCGCGGGAGCGGTTTGCGGACGCGCTCACGTCCCTCTCCCGGTCCCTGGTGACGAACCTGGACGCCCAGGTGGCGGAAATGGACCGCCTGAGCCTGACGTTGATCTATTCCCAGGTCTTCCAGGGCCTGTACGCGCGCCACCTGGCCCTGCCGCGCGTCCCCGTCTCCACCTCGCAGAGAATCGCAAAACTGGAGAACGCGGAGGCCCTGATCGAGATCTGCGAGACGATCCTGGGGCCCAACCGGTCCGCGCCCCAGATCAGCGTCTTCGACCTGCGCGGGGAGATGATCGGGGCCGGGTACTACAGCCGGCTCGTCGAGCGCGACGTGAGGCGCGAGCCCTGGTATCCCGACGTCATGCGGGCCGGGGGCGAGCGCGTGATCCGTCCGCCCCACATGGACCCCCTCCTGGAGGAAACCTCCATCATTGTGAAGGACAAGCGGTATGTCTCGCTCGTCCGCACCTTCCAGGATGCCCTCCTCTCGACGCAGGGGATCGTCGAGGTCGAGCAGTACTGCGACACGCTCTTCGGTGAGCTGGACCTCCTGCGAGGCTCCTCCGTATCGCCATTCGTGTTCGACAGCGCCGGCAACCAGCTCTACCCCTACGACGGCCCGGCGGCGGACGGGTCCACGCTCCGGAGGCTCGCCGACCGGGCGTCCCGCCGCCCCATCATGGCGGGGACACTCCCGGGGCAGCGGGAACCGCAGATCCTCGCCGTGGCTGCCTCCGAGGCTACGGGATGGACGGTGCTGATCGGGGAGCCGTCCGCCGGCCTCGCGGCGAGCGTGCTGCAGTACGCGCTTCGGATCGCGCTGCTGACGCTGACGGCCATCGCCTGCTCCCTGGCGGCATCCTATTTCATCGCGCGCCGGGTCACGGTGCCCATCAAGGCCCTTCATACCGAGATCGAGGCGCTGGACCTCGAGAACCTGGACACGGCCTCCGAGGGCGCGCCGCGTCCCGTCCTTGGCGAGATCGACGAGCTGCGGCTCGCCTTCCGTGACATGAGGCGGAAGCTCAACGAATCGATCCAGGAGGCCGTTGCCCTCCGCGCGCATGAGAAGGAAGCCCAGCTCGTGGCGCTCCAATCCCAGCTCAACCCGCACTTTCTCCACAACATGCTGCAGACGATCGGTATCATGGCGGAGGAGGGCGCGGCCGCCGGCATCCAGGACCTCATCATGAACCTGGTGCGGGTGCTCCGTTACGTGTCTTCCACGGAGGGCACGACGGCCACGCTCGGGACGGAAATGGGCTACGTGGAGAGCTACCTGGCGGCGATGCGGGCGAGGTTCGGGGACAGCCTCGAGTACAGGATCGACATCTCTCCCGCGCTCCGGGAGATCGAGGTGCCCCGGCTGATCCTGCAGCCGTTCATCGAGAACTGCTTCAAGTACGGGACCTCGGCGCGCCCCCCGTGGCGCATCGCGGTACGGGGAGCCCGCGAGGACGGCCGCTGGATGATCGAGATCACGGACAACGGCCCCGGATTCTCGGCGGCCACCCTTGCGCGCGTTGCGCAGAGGACGGCCGCCCGCGACCGCGCCGGCGGAGGCCTCTCGCCCATGTCCATTTCGGGGATGGGAATCCTGAACTCATTCGAGCGGCTTCGCCTTGCCTTCGGGGAGGGGACAGTCTTCGAGATTGCCAACCAGCCGGAAGGCGGGGCCCGGGTGCGCATCGGGGCGGCAGTCGATGGCTGAGCGGCGACTCACCTTCGTCGTGGCGGAGGACGAGGAAAGGATGCGCGAGTACCTGGCGCGCAAGACACGGGAGCTCGACCCGGCCTTCGAGTGCGTGGGAACCGCGGCGGACGGCGAGGAGGCCGTCGAGCTGGTGGAGCGCCACCTGCCGGAGCTCCTCATCACGGACATCAAGATGCCCGTGCTCGGCGGACTGGAGCTGGTGGAGCGGATCCGCCGTACCAACCCCGAGCTGCGGATCCTGATCGTCTCCGGCTACAGCGAGTTCGAATACGCGCGCCGGGCGATCGAGTTGGGCGTGGACGACTACCTCCTGAAGCCCGTTGCCGTGGAGAAGCTCCGCGAGGTGCTTCGGAGGATCCGCATACGGCTGGAGGCCTCGGCCGGCAGCGTGGACGTGGAGTTCGGGATGGACCGGATCGGGGCACGGGAAACGGAGCTGGCAAAGGAGGTCGAGTGCTACCTCCAGGAGAATTACCGCCGGCCCTACTCCCTGGAACGGCTGGCCTCGAGCTTCGGATGCAAGCCCGCGTACCTCCTGCGCCTGTACCGCAAGGTCACGGGGCGCACGCCCACGCAGGACCTGATCCACCTGCGGGTGGAGAAGGCAAAGCGGCTCCTGGTCGGGCATCCTCACATCGAGGTGAAGCAGGTGGCGGCGGCGGTCGGCTACGAAGATCCCCTGTATTTCTCCCGGCTCTTCCGCAGGGAGACCGGCATCGCCCCGTCGGCGTTCAGGGAGTCGAGGGGGCGGTAGCGGACGGCCAGGACGGATCGCGGGCCACGGAGGCCATGTTCGCCCGGCGGGCATCCACCCCCTCGAGGAACCGGCGCGGAGTCATGGCGCCGACCATCATCTGTTCGAAGTCGGCCTCGGTCTCCATCCACTGTCCCATGACGTACTTGACCCCGCCCTGGAACGGCTCCCCGCCGAGGCGGGCGGTCCCCAGGAACGACTTCTCATTCGGCATCAGCGGTACCGCCCGGGTCGGGAACGAGAGGCTCGTTCCCTCCGGCTGCTCCGCGGCATAGCGGTAAAGGTTGTCCTCTCGTGCCAGGAAGCGGAAAAACTTCCGCACCGCCTCCGGGTCGTGGCTTCGGGCGTTGCCGAACCAGGCCGGCGCGGAGCGCTCGATGCTGACCGTGCGGTTGTCGAGCCACGGAATGGGGAACATCCCCCAGGAATCGGCGCCGGAGTCGGGGTTCGCCTTCAGGACGCTCCGGGCGAACCCGATCTTGTTCAGCGTCATTGCCGCCGCCCCGGAGAGGAGAGCGGTTTTCGATCCCTCGATCGTATTCGCCATGAAGTCCCCGCCGAAGAACCCGCGGTTGACCGCGGTCAGGATCTGTTCCAGGGCGCGGTGAAAGGGTTCGTAGCCGGCGAACGTCTCCCGGTTGGCGTTGAGCCGGTCGTACAGGCCCGGGTCCCTCTCCTCGAACGTGGCCCCCATCTCGAAGAAGGTGAGGGCGGAGTGCCATCGGCTGGCCCCCGGCTCGTAGATGGGCACGATGCCGGCCTGCTTCAGCCGGGCACAGACTTCCATGAACTCCTGCGTGGTGCGCGGGGGGAGCAGTCCCAGCCGTTTGAAGATCTTGTCGTTGTAGGTGTACACCCAGCCCAGAGTGTCGTCCCAGACGATGAGCCCATAGACATGGCCCTGGTACGAGACGGCCGGGAGCCACTCGGGTTTCAGGCGTTTCGTCCACTCCTCGTCCGTCAGGTCGAGACAGAGCTTCTGCGGGTCGATCTCGGTGCCGAGGTACCACTGCGTGGACTGCATCAGGAACACATCCGCCGCCTCCCGGGAGGCGAGCATGGTCTGCAGAGCCCGGAAGTAGACGTGGGGAGCATAGATCATGAAGGAGACCTGGATGCCCGTCTCCTTCTCGAAGAGCTTCGCGTTCTCACCCATCACGTCGTAGATCCAGCCGTCGGACGCCATCACCTGGATCTTGCGGGGCGCGGTGGCGCCGCCGGTGGCCGCTTTTGCCGGGCCGCAGGCGGCGAGCACGGTCCCCAGGACCACCATGAGCAGCCAGAGGGCAGGAGCGCGGGTTGGCAGATGCGGGATCCTCACACGCCGATCATATCATGGATCCGCTCGCAGTCCCGAGGGATGTCCCCCGGCGGCTCCCGCCTTGCCGCGAAGACGAAATTGCCTATACTTCATCACGTTTTGCGAAACCTGCCCGGCACGCGGGCTCCCGTGGCAGCGGGTCGCGGCACAGGAGGAGCGGAATGCGGGCGCGCCGCCGGCGCGTGGGACTGTTCATGGGGCTCATCGACCACTACGAACACGGCATCGCGCGCGGTGTCGTGCGCTGCGCGCGCGGGCGGCCGGACTGGGACCTGTACGGGTACGGCTGGATGTTCCAGGCCATGGGCTCCCTGGAACGCTGGGACGGGGACGGGATCATCGCGCGCATCGAATCGGCGCAGGATGCGGACCTCCTGGCGGCGCGAGGGATCCCGGTGGTGGACGTGGCCGGCGCGTGGATGAGGCCCGGCTTCCGCCAGGTGAGCAACGACGACGCGGCAACCGGCCGGCTTGCGGGGCGCCACCTGGCAGGTGTCGGCCGCCGCGCGTTCGCCTTCTGCGGGGTGAGCCGGGTGGGATGGTCACGGGCGCGGCGGGAAGCCTTCCGCGGTTCCGTGGGGACCGCGCGACTGTCGGTATTCGAGCAGTCTCTTCCCTGGTGGGAGAAACTCCACCGCTCCGAGGGATTCGACCGGTGGCTCTCGGGGCTCTCCCGTCCCGCCTCCCTGTTTGCCTGCAACGACACGGTGGGGTTGAAGGCCGCCGCGGCCTGTCGTCGGCTCGGCCTCGGCGTCCCGGCAGACGTGGCCATCCTCGGCGTAGACAACGAGGACATCCTGTGCGAGCTGTCCGTGCCGCCCCTGTCCAGCATCGCGCTGGACCTCGAGCGGATCGGGTGGGAGGCGGCGGAGGCTCTTGCCGCCATCATGGACGGGAAGACGGGCCGCACGGTTGCCGTCGTGCCGCCCCGGGAGGTGGTGGAGCGGGAATCGACTCGGGCCCTCACCACCGGAGACGGGCTGGTGGACCAGGCGCTGGCGGTCATCCATGGCTCCCCGGCCCCTGGCTTGACGGTAAGCGAGGTCCTGCGTTCCGTGCCCTGTTCCCGCCGGACCCTGGAGAAGAGGTTCCGCGCCGCGCGGGGCAGAAGCATTCACCAGGAAATCGTGCGCGGCCGGGTGGACGCGGCGCGGCGCCTGCTGCGAGACACCACGCTCACGGTCGACGTGATCGCGGGGGAAACCGGCTTCGGCAACCCCCAGCGATTCTACGCCGCGTTCCGTCGGATCCAGGGGACGACGCCGGGGGCCTACCGCAAGGCACACCGCGCCTGAGGCGCGCGGCACCCTCTCCGGGCGCCGTCCCCCGTGACGAACGTGCATCACAGGCTGATCCCGCATAAGTGAAATGACCTATGAGCAATGTGGGGCTGTCTCCTGTACCCAACGGCCCGGGGCGGTGGTACAGTGGGCTGACGCGGAGGCCCCTTGGGGCTGTCCATACGCGTACAAGGAGGGAAGGATGAAAAGATCCGCGAGAATCGCGGCGCTCGTGATCGCGCTCGTGCTCCTCGTGCCGGCGCTGGCCATGGCCGCCCCGACCGTGGTGCAGTGGTGGCACATCGGCACGGCAGCGAATGACCGGGCCATGTACCAGGGGTGGGCGGATGCGTACATGAAGATGCACCCGGACGTCCAGATCCAGATCACGGTGCTCGAGAACGAGGCGTTCAAGAGCAAGCTGACCACCGTCATGCAGTCCGGCACCCCGCCTGATATCTTCCATAGCTGGGGTGGCGGCGTGATGGCGGAGTACGCGAAGGCCGGCCTGCTGCGGGACATCTCCAAGTTCGTGAAGGGCACCGACTTCGGGAACTCCATGGCGCCGGGCGTGTGGCAGGTGTACAGCTACGACGGCAAGAACTACGGCGTGCCCTTTGACATGGGCGCCATCACGTTCTGGTACAACAAGGACCTCCTTGCCAAGGTCGGCGCCACTACCTTCCCCTCGGACTGGGACGGCCTGGTGGCCCTCGTGAAGAAGCTGAAGGCCGCCGGCATCACGCCCATCGCGCTGGGCGGCGGCGACAAGTGGCCGGCCATGCACATGTGGTCCTACATCGCGCTGCGCCTCGGCGGAGGCCAGCTCTTCCAGGACACGTTCACCGGCAGGAACGCCCAGGGCTTCCAGAACGCCACCTTCGTGAAGGCCGGCCAGATGCTCGCCGACCTCGCCGCGCTCAAGCCGTTCCAGGACGGCTTCCTCGGCGCTACCTACAATGACGAGGCGGCGCTGATGGGCAACGGCCAGGCCGCCATGGAGCTCATGGGCCAGTGGGCGCCGAACGTGGAGAAAGACAACTCCAGCAGCAAGGCCGGAATCGGAGACAAGCTCGGCACCGCGCCGTTCCCCTCGGTGAAGGGCGGCAAGGGCCAGCTCACCGACAACATCGGCGGCGGAAACGGCTACGCGGTCGGCAAGAACGCGCCGGACGCGGCCGTGGACTTCCTGAAGTTCATCGCCAACCGGGAGAACCAGATCCAGCAGGCCACCACCAGCGGCATCATCCCGACGGTGAAGGGCGCGGACGTGGGCATCAAGGACCCGAACTCCAAGCTCGTGAAGGCCATCGTGGACAAGAGCACGTTCTTCCAGCTCTACCTGGACCAGTTCCTGTCCCCCGCCGCCGGCGGCGTGGTCAACGACTCGATCCAGACCATCCTCGCGGGAACAGCCACCCCGGCCCAGGCCATGGCGGCTATCCAGGCGGCCTACGCGAACAAGTAGCGCCACCGGACCCGCTCGAGTGAACGCGCGTCGGTGATAGCAGGAGAGGCGGAGGCCATGCCGTTCCGCCTCTCCTTTTTTTGGACCCCGGTTCCCGCCCGGCGCGATGATTCTTCCCGCGATCAGCCGTATACTGCAAGCGAGGTAGCCCTTGGCGAAGAGAAGCGCCCGCAGGAGCCTGGTGAGCCGGGCGAGTTTCCTGACCCTCCTGGTCCTCATCGGCCCGGCCTTCGTCCTGTTCACCGGTCTCGTCATCATCCCGGTGTTCGAGGCGGCGGTGTTCAGCTTCTACAAGTGGAACGGCCTCGGGCCCATGGTGAACTTCCGGGGCCTCCAGAACTACCTGCAGTTCGTCCAGGATGTCATCGTCCACAAGGCGCTGCTGCACAACCTGCTGATCGCCTTCGTGTCCCTCGTGATCGAGCTGCCGCTCGCCATGGGGCTCGCTCTGATCGTGAGCAACCGGAGGTTCCCCGGGGCGGTCTTCTTCCGCACGTTCTTCTTTCTTCCGTACATGCTCTCCGAGGTCATCACCGGCGTGCTGTGGCAGTTCATCTACCACCCCCAGTACGGCCTCGTGCGCGACCTGTGGTCCGTAGTCGCCCCGTCGGCCACGGCCCCCGCGCTCATGGGCAGCGCCTCCACGGTGCTGGGGGCCATCCTCGTGGTGATCGTCTGGAAGTACTTCGGCCTGCACATGACCATCTACATTGCCGGCCTGCAGGACATCCCGCAGGAGCAGATCGAGGCCGCCACCATCGACGGCGCCTCCCGGGGACGGGTCTTCCGATCTGTGGTGCTGCCGGGGATGAGGACCGCCATCCAGCTCTCCGTGTTCTTCTCCATGATCGGGAGCTTCCAGCTCTTCGACATCGTGTGGGCCATGGGGAAGGGAGACCCGGTGAACGCGGGGGAGACCATCGTCACGTACATGTACAAGATCGGCCTCCAGCGGTTCACCATCGGATACGGCAGCACGATCGCGGTGTGCATTTTCCTCATCTGCCTGGCGTTCAGCATCGTCTACCAGCGGATCCTCGTGAAGGAGATCGACTAGCATGAAATCCATGGCCCGGCAGAACCGGCTCACCGATGCGCTGCGCTACACGGCGTGCGCCGTGATGGTGCTCGTCATCGCCGTGCCGCTGTACATCTCGGTGATGGGCGGCTTCAAGAGCGTGGGACAGCTTCGGGCCGAGCCCCTGTCCATTCCCCACCCCTACTACTGGAACCAGTACCTGGACATGCTGAGCGGCCGGGTGGGCGGCTTCTGGTCGGAGCTGCTGAGCAGCCTCCTGGTGGGCGCCGGCACCGTTGCCGTGGTGCTAGTGACCGGCACCTTTGCCGGCTACGCGCTGGCGCGCCTGCGCTTCCGTCTGAACCGGGTGCTGTACTCCTACTTCCAGCTCGGTCTCCTGTTCCCGCTCGCCGTGGCCATCCTGCCGCTGTACGTGCAGCTTCGCACGCTGCACCTGCTGGACACGCGCATCGGGGTCATCCTGCCCCAGGCCGCGTTCGGCCTGGCCATGATGATCATGCTGCTGCGGGGCTTCTTTCGCGCCATCCCCCTGGAGCTGGAGGAGGCGGCCGCCATCGACGGCTACGGCCCGTTCGGCTTCCTGTTCCGGATCACGCTGCCGCTTTCCACGCCCATCCTGGCCACCGTGTCCGTCATCACGCTGGTGGCGAGCTGGAACAACTTCTTCACGCCCCTGCTCGTGTTCAACAGCCAGAAGAAGTTCACGCTGCCGATGGGTGTCATGGACTTCATGGGGGAGCACGCGGCGGACTGGAACATGATCCTCGCCTTCCTGACGCTGGCGATCATCCCCGCGGTGGTGATCTACGTGCTGTGCCAGAAATACATCGTGGCAGGGTTGGCGGCGGGAGCCATCAAGGGCTGAGCGGCACCGGCTACCGCTGCACGCGCCCGGATCCGGAGCCCGCCACGAGCGCCTTCACCTCGGAGAGGCTCAGCAGCGGCAGGTCGCCGGGGATGGAGTGCTTCAGGCAGGAGGCGGCCACGGCAAACTCCAGCGCCTCCGACGGGCCGCCGAGGTTCATCAGGCCGTAGATCAGCCCGGCGCAGAACGTGTCACCGGACCCCACGCGGTCCACGATGTCCCGTATCTCGTACTTGCGGGACACGTGGAAGTCCGCCCCGTCATGAAGCACGCCGGACCAGCCGTTGTCATCCGCGGACCGGCTTTCGCGCAGCGTGATGGCAATCTTCTTCACGGAGCGATGCGCGGCACGCACGCGCTCCGCCAGGTCGCGGTAGCGCGCCGGGTCCAGCGCGCCGGCTTCCACGTCCACGTCCGCGCTGATGCCCAGCACCTGCTGGCAGTCTTCCTCGTTGGCCATCAGCACGTCCACGTGCTCCACGATCTCGCCCATCACCTCCGGCGCGCTCCTGCCGTACTTCCAGAGGTTCTTGCGGAAGTTGAGGTCACAGGAGACGGTGAGCCCCTGACGACGGGCCGCCGTGACCGCCTCCAGGCTGAGGTCCGCGGCGGACTGCGAGAGCGCCGGGGTGATCCCCGTGAGGTGGAACCACGAGGCGCCGTGGAAGCTTTTCTCCCAGTCGATGTCACCGCGCCGGGCCTCCGCGATGGCGGCGCCGGACCGGTCATAGATGACCAGCGATGAGCGCTGGGCCGCCCCGGCCTCCAGGAAGTAGATCCCGAGACGGGAGCCCTTGCGAACGATCGCGCTGGTGTCGATGCCCTGCCGGCGCAGCTCCCCGACGCAGGCGTCCCCGATTGCATTGGCCGGTATCACGGATACGTAGGCCACGTCGCAGCCCCAGCGCGCCAGGCCGGTGGCCACGTTGGCCTCCCCGCCGCCGAAGGTCGCTTCCAGCATCGGGCTCTGGAAGAAACGCTCCACGCCGGGCGGCTTCAGGCGCAGCATGATCTCCCCGAAGGTGACGATCCGTCCGCTCATGGCGTTCCTCCCGCGGGCGCGCGTCCCGCTACGGTCGGGCGCCGCCCGTCCGCGGGTCGTTCACCGGGTAGGGTGGCACCCCACCCCCCAGCACGGCCGCGGCGTTACGGGCCGCCTTTGTCTTCAGCTCCACAACCGACTCCTCGCTGTACCAGCCGGCATGGTCGGTGAACACGACGGAGTCCAGCTTGCGCAGGCGGCTGTCCGCCGGCAGCGGCTCGGTCTCGAACACGTCCAGGCCCGCGCCGCCGAGCGTGCCGCTCTCCAGCGCCTCCGCCAGCGCCTCCTGGTCCAGGACCGGGCCGCGGGCCGTGTTGATCAGGATGGCGCCGGGCTTCACCCGGGCCAGCTCGGCGCGGCCGATGATGTGCCGGGTTTCCGCCGTGAGCGGCACGTGCACGGTGATGTAGTCGGACTCCGAGACGAGCTGGGCAAGGTCCACCGGGACGGCCCCGGCGGACTTGATGGTGGAGGCGCGTACATAAGGATCACACATGAGGATGCGCCCGAACCCGAAGCCCGAAACCTTGCGCAACAGCGTGTGCGCCACGTTCCCGTACCCCAGGATGCCCAGCGTGCGCCCGGCCACGCGGTAGCAGGGTTGATCCTTGTGCAGGTTCCATTTCCCCTGCCGGATCATGCGGTCCTTGTAGCCCACCTTGCGGATGCAGCACAGCAGGAGCGCCAGCGCGTGGTCCGCCACCTCCTCAAAGCAGTAGTCGGGGACGAACGCGACCCAGATGCCCCGACGGGTGGCGGCGTCCACCGCCACGTTGTCGTAGCCCACGCCGTAGCGGGAAATGATGCGGCACTTCTTCGGCAGGGCGTCGATCACCTCCGCGGTCATCGGGAAGAGATTGACGAGGATGGCGTCCGCGTCCGCGAATGCGGCGCGCGCCTCGCGCGGGTCAGAAGAGGAGAACGGCCTCACCTCGGCGTCCACCTCGGACAGGACGGCTTTCTCCTCCTCGTAGGAGGTGTAGCGGTTATCGGCAATGACGACTGTGAACCGGCTCATCCGCCCTCCCCGCGCCCCGGCCCGGCAGCGCGGGACGCGCGTATGACGTGTACTATAGCCCGGCCGCCGTGTTTGACCAAGGCACGGGCCTCTGCTACAACCGAGGCAAAGGAGACAGGATGCAGCGCGTGACCATCGAGGTCGTGGAGTCTTCCCGAGGACCGTCCGGGCGGCAGTTCGTGCAGTTCCCGCACCGCCTCTACCGGGGGAGCCGGCAGTGGGTGCCGCAGTTCCGCATGGACATCCGCCACATCCTGGATCGAAAGCACCCGTCCTTCGAGCACGTGGAGGCGCGGTTCTTCCTGGCGCGCCGGGACGGCGAGCCGGCGGGCACCATCGGGGCCATCGTGAACTCCGCCTACAACGCCTACCACAAGTCCCGGATCGGTCACTTCCACTTCTTCGACTGCGTGGACGATCGCGAGGTGTCCCACGCCCTGCTGGGCGCGGCCATGGAATGGCTGCGGAGCAGGGGCATGGACAGGGTGGTGGGTCCGTTCGGGTTCGGCTTCATGGGGATGGGAGTGCTGGTGGAAGGCTTCGAGCACCGGGCCGTGATGACGATGATGGGCTACAACGGCCCGTGGTACGGGCCGTGCCTGGAGGCGGAAGGCTTCACGAAGCTGCGGGACCAGTACTCGATGGTGCTGGAGGCAAAGAACTTCGTGCTGCCGGACAAGGTCCGGCGGGTAGCGGAGATCGCAATGAAGCGCGGCAGCTTCGAGGTGCCGGACTTCCGCACGAAGAAGGACCTCGTCCAGCGCGCGCAGGACATCGGCAAGGTGTACAACGACTCCTTCCAGGCCCACGGGGACGAGTTCTACCCGCTCACGGAGGCCGAGATACGGCAGGTCACGAAGGACCTTGTCACCGTGGCGGACCCCACGCTCATCAAGCTGCTCGTGCACAAGGGCCAGATCGCCGGGTTCCTGTTCGGATTCCCCGACCTCTCCGCGGCGCTGCAGCGCGGCCGGGGCAGGATCACGCCCTGGAGCATCATCGACCTGCTCCTGGAGTACCGCCGGACCCGGTGGCTTGTCGTCAACGGCGCGGCCATCCTCACGCAGTACCAGCGCCTGGGAGGAAATGCGCTCCTGTACTACATGCTGGAGAAGATCGCCGGCAACCGGTTCCTCTACGTGGACGCGGTGCAGATCGCGGAAACCACGGAGATGATGCTGGCGGACATGAAGACACTGGGCGGGAAGATCTACAAGGTTCACCGCATCTTCCAGCGGCCGCTGTAGGCCCGCGTCCCCGGTTCAGGTCTCCACCGCCACCGCGTCCACGTATCCGGCCGCGCCGCCGGAATAGAAAGTCCGGGGATCCGGCAGGGCAAGGAGCGCGTTGGCCCGGAGCTTTTCCACGAGGTCGGGATTCGCGGTGAACGCCCTGCCAAACGCCACCAGGTCCGCGTCGCCGGAAAGAAGCACCTCTTCCGCGGTGTCGCGCGTGTAGCTCCCGCTGCTCGTGAGCGTTCCGTGAAAGTGCTCCCTCAGGAGCCGGGCCGGGCTCAGGTCCCCTATCGGTTCCTCCAGCACGTGCAGGTAGCCGATGCCGTCCGCTTCCAGCGCCGCGGCGAGCGCGGTGAACGTCTCCACCGGGTTGCCGTCACGGATCCCCTTGTGGCTCCCGCCGGGAGACACGGTGAACCCGATGGCGGAGCGGTCCCACGAGCCGGCGACAGCCTCCACGACTTCCCGGGCGAACCTCAGGCGGTTCTCCAGGCTGCCGCCGTAGCGGTCCGGGCGCTGGTTGGTCCCGGACTGCAGGAACTGGTCCACGAGGAATCCGCTGCCCCCGTGAACCTCCACGCCGTCGAAGCCGGCCTCCCGCGCCAGTTCCGAGGCCCGCCGGAACTCATCGACCAGGTCGAGGACCTCGGACGTGGAGGGAACCCACGGCCTCTCGTACGGCCGCAGCCCCTTCGGCGTGCGGATGAAGCCGCCGGCCGGGACCGCGGAGGGGGCCACCGGGGGCTGCCCGTGGTAGTCCGAGTGGGAAAGCCGGCCGACGTGGGAAAGCTGGACGAACATGCGGCCGCCGGCGCGGTGCACCGCGTCCGTGACGGCACGCCATCCCTGGACCTGCGCCGCGGAATGCAGGCCGGGGGTGTCGTGGTAGCCCTGCCCGCGCGCAGAGACCTGCGTGGCCTCGCTCACGATCAGGCCCGCGCTGGCCCGGGCCGCGTAGTGCAAGGCGGCAATCTGCTGCGGTATGGTTCCCGCGGCCCGGTTCCGGGTCATGGGCGCCATGACCACCCGGTTGGGCAGCGTGAGGTTTCCGAGTTGGTAAGGCTCGAAGAGCATCATGCCCGCGTGCCCCCGGACGGGGCCGACGCCGCGGCCGGCCGCTCCGTGGGCTCCGTGGCCTTGCGCACCGCCGGAGCAACCACGGTCCCGAACAGCTCGATGCAGTGCATCATGCGGTCGTGGGGGATTGTTCCGACGCTGAACTGGACCAGGAATCGGTCGTAGCGGAACACGCTGTGCTCGAAGAGCAGCTTGTCGATGACCTCCTGCGGGCTTCCCAGCAGCAGGTGGCCGCGGGGACCGCGGTCCGCGTCGAACTGCGCGCGGGTCATGGGCGGCCACCCGCGCTCCCGGCCGATCTTCGCCATGAGCGCCTGCATGGCCGGGTAGTGCTCCTCCACCGCCTGCTGGGACGTGTCGGCCACGTACCCGTGGGAGTTGATGCTGACACGGGCCACCGACGGGTCGTGTCCGGCGGCCCTCGCCGCCTGCCGGTACAGGTCGATGAACGGCTTGAAGCGCTCGGGCTGCCCGCCGATGATCGCAAGGGCAAGCGGCAGCCCGAGCTGGGCAGTCCGCGCCACGGAGTCCGGGCTACCGCCCACCGCCACCCACACCGGCAGCGGCTGCTGCTGGGATCGAGGATAGACTCCGCGGTCCTGGAGGGGCGGGCGGAACTTCCCTTCCCAGGTGACCTTCTCGTTCGCGCGCACCGCCAGCAGCAGATCCAGCTTCTCCTGGAACAGCTCGTCGTAGTCGTCCAGGTCGTAGCCGAAGAGCGGAAAACTCTCGATGAATGAGCCGCGTCCGGCCATGATCTCTGCCCGGCCTCCGGACAGAAGGTCAAGCGTGGCAAAGTCCTGGTAAACGCGCACCGGGTCGTCGGAGCTCAGGACCGAAACCGCGCTCGTGAGACGGATACGCTTCGTCCGTGACGCGCCGGCGGCAAGCACCACCGCGGGCGCAGAGCTGATGAAGTCGGGGCGATGGTGCTCGCCCATGCCGTAGACATCCAGGCCCACCTGATCGGCAAGCTCGATCTCTTCTACAATATCCCGCATCCGCTGTGTGGGACTGACCAGGTCTCCGGTGCGCGCGTCAGGGGAAAGATCGGCAAACGAGTAGATTCCAATTTCCATGGGCTTCCAATATGCGCATGCACGCAGGAGGAGGCAAAAGGAAGTACCTGCGCGATGACGTTTTGCCGTTCTTCTTACCCCTGCGGAAAATCATTGACAGCTCTCGACCCTTACTGGCAGAATCAACCCTTGCCATGTCCGATCCAGTTGCCCTGAACCAGAGCAAGTTCATGCCGCTCATCGACCAGATGATCGCCAACTCCACGGAAGCGCCGTTGGTGACGGAAGACAACGTGTTCCAGCTCGGCCGCCCCGCCAACAAGCCGTACGTGAAGGAGATCATGGCCGATCTCCTGCTGCCGGGCAGCCGGATCGTCGGCCGGGAGAACCTCCTGGCGCTGCACGAGCTGGCCCGGCGCAAGAAGCCGTGCCTCATCCTCATGGAGCACTACAGCAACTTCGACATTCCGTGCTTCTACGAGCTGCTGGACCGGGCCGGGCCGCAGTACCGGGAGGCGGCGGACGCCATCGTGTCCGTGGCGGGCGTCAAGCTGAACGAGGAGAGCAAGCTGGTGCTGGCGTTCACCGAGGTGTTCACCCGGGTGGTGCTCTACCCTTCCCGCGGAATGAAGACCATCCGGGACGCCCACGAGCGGCACGCGGCCGAGAGACGCCGCGCCAAGCTGAACATCGCGGCCATGAAGATGCTGCGGTCCCTGCGCAAAGAGGGACGCCTCATCCTCGTATTCCCTTCCGGGACGCGCTACCGGCCCTGGGACCCTTCCACCGCCCGCGGCCTGAAGGAGATGGACACCTACCTGAAGTTCTACAGCTACATGGTGCTCGTCTCCATCAACGGGAACACGCTCGTGCCCAACGAGGGAGGAGGCATGGACGAGGACTACCCCGTCCAGGACCTCATGCTGTACACCATCAGCCCGGTCCGGCGATGCTCGGAGTTCCGGCGCCAGGCGCTGAAGGGCCGTGACCACGGAGAGGACCCCAAGCAGATCGTGGCGGACGGCCTCATGACCTCCC
>DASRZR010000016.1:0-5997 GCA_035686185.1 Spirochaetia bacterium
CAACATAAAAGGATGACGAGGCCAGAGGCCGAGTCATCTACCCGAACCGTTGAGCGGGTACACCCGCACAACATCAAGGGATAGCGACGCAGGCCGAGTTGCCTACCCGAAGCCTGAGCGCCCCGGAAACGGGGCGCTCAGCATTTCCGCGATCAGATTGCCCCGCAGTCCCCCGCGCTGGCGGCCGCACATCCGGCAAGCAGAGGCCGCATCTGCTACAGTGGGCCACCGGACGTGTCCCACGGTAGTGCGAACTGAGGACCGCACGGCTGCCCGTCGCGGCACACAGGGAGGAGCGCCCTTGCCAGCCACTACCGAGTTTCGCGTTGCACTGACCACATCAGATTTTGACCGGTGCCTGTCCTTCTACCGGGACGTGCTGGGTCTTTCCGTCATCCAGGAATGGCCTTCTTCGGAGGGCCGTGGGATCCTGCTGGCGGTGGAGAAGGCGACGCTGGAAATCCTGGACCTTCAACACGCCGCCTGGGTGGACCAGGCAGAGGCGGGCCGTCGGGTCTCCGGCCCGGTCCGGCTTGCCGTGGGTGTGCCGGACGTCAGGTCCACGCTCGGCTCCGCCGTCCGGGCCGGGGCCTCGGTGCTGGGAGGTCCGGCCCGGACGCCCTGGGGGGACACGAATGCCCGCCTCTCCGGCCCCGACGGGATGCAGATCACCCTGTTCGGGCCGGACCTGGGCGCGGGCGCCCGCTGAGCGCCGGCCAGATCCCCTTTGCGAGCCGCACCACGGCATAGGCAATCAGCAGGGAAGCTACGGCCGCATTCAGGACCCTTACGGCGATGACGGGAATGGCGGACCGCAGCAGGGCGAACACCACCACGGCCAGGGACAGGAACACGGCGGTGGAGGTGCCCGCTCCCAGGCCAAACGGAATGAGCTCCCGCCGGCCGTATCCTTTCTCGGCCGCCTTTGCCGCGAAGAGGCCCGTCCAGAACACGATCGTGAGCGGGCTGGACAGGGTCAGCAGGAGGGCAGAGAGGAAACTCGCGGCGTGACTCGGGGAGCCGCTGGCGGCCGCCCCCGTAGTGCCACGGCCGGCCAGCGCTGACAACCACATCACGACGCCAAAGGCCGCCAGCACCGCGGAACTCCCGATTCGCATCGCGAGCCGGACCCGCGGTCTTTCCAGCAGCCGCCCGACGCCGACTCCCGCCAGCAGGATGTAGAAGCAGTCCACGAGCGTGACGGCTCCCACCGCCAGCAGGCCGTCATAGACCGTCCTTTGCAGGGTGGTGTTCAGTATGAAGAAGAACACGGGGCCGACGGCTGCCTGCAACAGAAGCCCGGCAGCGAATCCATTCGCCACTATCGGCAGCACGCGCGGCTCTTTCACTCTCCCGCGCATCACGCCCCGCTCCATACCTCGCCCTTCTCGAGATGCCGGACGAGGTCCTGCATGAAGCGTCGAGCGGGGGCCCCGTCGATGACGTCGTGGTCGAGGCATACCGTCAGGTTCAGGATCTCCCGCGCGTCGATCCTGCCTTCGTGAATCCATGGCTTCTTCGTGATGGTCCCGAGAGCGAAGCACAACCCCTGGAGCGACCGTGTCGGCACGATCCAGGCCGAGAACGGGCCTATGGCGTTGACCGTGGTCACGACCACCGTGCCGGAGTGCTTCCTGGCCCGGAACGGATTTCCGAACACGCGCCTCCAGAGCCAGACTCTCATGAATCCCGGCAGCGCGTAGTAGAGCTTCAGCACGTGCTCCGCGAAGCCGTGCCGGCTCAGCACGTAGTCGCGTTCGGTAGTGATGGTGTGGGCGATGCCCGCCTTGATCTCCTGGTCGATCTCGCCGGCAGATTTGCGGTTCGTCGACGTGATGAGCAGGGGCAGGGGAACGTCCTGGCCGTCCACCCGGCGTTCCACCGGGATGGCGATGTCCACGTCCTCGAACAGCACGAGGCGTCTGCGGCCCAGCCGGATGGCGTGAGCTTCCGGGTGGCGCGCGATGCAGTCCCCGATGCACTTGATGATCCACGCGGTGAAGGAGATGTCCTGCCCCTGCTGCCGGAAGCGGCGCAGCGCCGCGCGGGCGCTCGTCACGTCCACCTCGAGAAGCGCCCTCATGTGATGGCGGCGGGCGCCGTAGCGCCCCACGTCCACGGTGGCAAGCCGTGACTTCGGGAACTGGATTATCCGGTAGGTGCTCTGCATCCGATTCACCGTGCCCCGGCGGCGCCTACCTCATCGAGCCCTTCATCCACTCGTGGGCGAAGATCTCCGCCGCGCCCGTTCGGATGGCCTCCGCGATCAGCCCGGCGACATATTCGGAGGTGTCGGCGGGCGCGCGCCCCGCCGCGTACTCCTCCGCCGTATCCCCCCTTTCCCCCTTTGCGACCAGGTTCCGGTAGAAGTCGCTTTTCGTGACATAGGGATACACGACGCTCACGACGATTCCGTCGGGCGCCAGCTCGTTGCGGGCCGTCAGGGAAAGGCCGTTGAGCGCCCGTTTCGTGGCCGAGTAGCCGGCCAGCCCGGGCGCGTACATCAGGGCCGTGCCGGAGCTGATGGCCACGATGGAGCCCGCGCCCTGCTGGCGCATCAGGGGGATGACGGCCTGCATGGCAACCAGGGGACCGATCACGTTCAGGTCGATGAGCCGGCGGTAAGCGGCCACGTCAAGGGACTCCACCGACTGGTTCGTGCCCCTGCCCGCGTTGTTGACGAGCACGTCGATCCGTCCGAAGGCCGCGCGCACGTCTGCCACCATGCGTCGGACGGCCAGCTCGTCTGACATGTCTGCCGGGAACGCCGCGGAGCCGGGCAGCTCACGGGACACCTGCTCCAGCTTGTCCCTCGACCTTGCGTTCAGAGCCAGTCGGGCTCCGCTTTCCGCCAGCAGACGAGCAGCCGCCAGCCCTATCCCGGACGACGCTCCCGTCACAAGCACAACCTTGTCTTTGATCTCCATGCCCTTCCCTCGATTGCGTTGTCCGGGAGAATAGCACAGATACGGCAGCCGCGGGCGGGCACCCGCGCCGAGCGCCGAGGCTATGCGCAGCCGGGGACTTCCTCCCGCCGGTGGAAGATGCGAAGCCCCTTCTGGCGCGCCAGGCTCACCATGTGGTCGGCTCCCTCCGAGGGTCCACCGATGCGGAGCACCGCGTCGCACCGGGCCACCAGGCGCTCCGCAATCGGATGAAACACCTCCCGGAATGCCGCGTCCCCCACGCGCGTGGAACCGGCGAGCCGTACCAGGGGAAGCGCCAGCCACTCTCCCATCACCGGGACGTGTCCCGCGCGAAAGAGGGGCAGCGCGGCGGCCTCCATGGCCTCGACGTTTGCCTGGATCTTCTGCGGATCGTCACCGGTTGCGGACCGGTAGGGCCCGGCAATCAGGATCAGGAGCGGTGCATCTGTCTTCATCCCGTGAACATACGCCGCAACTCCGCGCCCGCCAAACGATGAAGCACCTCGTCGGCGAGGCGCTTCATCGACTCCCAGTGGGTGCCTCGCCAGTAGACTTTCCCGCAGCCGACGCAGCGGGAGAACTCGCTGCAGGTCTCCGCCACCACCGGCGGCAGGTCATCGAGGACGGAGATCCGGCTGACGCGCGCCAGGCAGGCATTGCAGTCCATGCATCGGGAGAACAGCCTCACCTGGGCGGCAAGGTCGAACCTCCCGAGTACCTCCCCAAGCTGCTCCCGTGGCTCCAGGGACCGCACCAGGTAACCGTGCGTTACCAGGCGCCGCTTCAACAGCCCGCGGTCCCGGCTCAGGACGATGCGCCGCTCGCGGAGCGCCGCGGCCACGATGGCAGCGTCGTCCTGCTCCCTGCCCCAGGCGGTGTCGAAGCCCACCATGCGCAGGAGCCGGGCCAGCCTTCCCAGGTGAACATCGGCCTGGAACCGGGTGACCCTCAGCGGGGCCGCGCGGACGCGCGAGAGGCCGCCGATATCCCACGATTCGAAAACGGGGTAGACGCTCATGCGGTCTCCGAGGGACAGGCGGTGGGAGAAGCCCACCGACTCTCCGTTGACGAGCACGAGGTCAACTTCCGTGTGAGGGACGCCGAGGCTCTCGATGACCGCTTTTGCCGTGCCTCCCTCCGGCAACGGGACATCGAAGGGGCGCCTTCTCACTGCCGGCGGCAGGAACAGGTTCAGCTCCTCGTAGAACCGCACGGTGACGCCGGCGTGGCCGCGCGTGCCCCGGCCTTCCGCCCCGGCCGAGGCGTCGGGTACCGACATGTCCCCATTGTACGCTCGCGCGGAGGTCGCGCAACATTGACACCCCGGGGCGCATCGGGTAGATTGGGCCCGCTCATGCGGGGTATCGCGCTCGGGGCGGCGTCCTTCTTCGTCGTCTTCTGGGTCGACGTGACGGCCGTGCAACGCATACGCTTCCTGAAACCACTTCTCTGGATCGTCGGCATCATGCTGTTCATCGCGGGTGCGGTGACGTGCATGAGAGATCCCGCGCGCCTCGCGCTGCCTGTTCCCGTCCGGGTGGCGGGGGGGCTCCTGGCCGCTCTCTCCTCCGCGCTCCTCGTGTACTCGCTGTTCATCGAGATTCCCTTCGTCTCCGCTTACGTGGGCCCGGGCGGGCCTGACTCACTCGTCGCCACCGGCACCTACGCGCTGTGCCGTCATCCCGGCGTGCTGTGGCTTTCCGGGCTCCTCGTCGGCCTTTTTTTCCTGCGCGGTTGCACGCTCCTGTTGCTGGCCATTCCCGTGTGGGTGGGACTGGACGTGGCATACGTCCTTGCCCAGGATCGCGTGTTCTTTCCCCGGATGTTCGGCCGGCAGTACCAGTCGTACCGCGCCAGCGTCCCGCTGCTGATTCCCACGGGGAAGAGCCTCCGGGCGTGCGCGAGCACCATCTTTCGCCGGCCCGCAGGCCCGGCGGGAAAGAAGTGAGCGGCATGAGCGAGACGCTGCTGGACCTCTACCGACGCGGGGACACGCAGGCCATCTGGAAGCGCTACTGCGGCTACCTGGAACTGGGGCGGGACGAGTTCCTGCAGACGCAGGACCGCCTGCTTGCCAACCAGCTCTCGGCATGGAAGCGGAGCCCCCTGGTGGGACGGATATTCGGGGGCAGCGTCCCGTCCACCGTGGAGGAGTTCCGCGAGCGCGCGCCGCTCACGACCTACGATGACTACGCGGACGCGCTTCTGAACCGCCGCGAGGAGGATCTACCGGAACCGGCGCACGTGTGGGTGCACACCTCGGGAAGGGGAGGGCAGTTCGAGTTCAAGTGGTTCCCGTTCACGCGGGGGATGTTCGACGCCATGAGCGACTACAGCGTCGGGTGCTTCCTCCTTGCCGCCTGCCGCCAGCGCGGGGAGATCCGCCTGAAGGAGCGGGATCGCCTGATGTTCACCCTGGCACCGGTGCCGTTCGTGTCCGGCCTGGTCGTCCGCGCGCTGTACGAGCAGTTCAACTTCCGCATCTGGCCGCCCTACGAGCAGGCGGTGCGCATGGAGTTCTTCGAGCGCATCCGCGAGGCGATCCGACTGGCGTTCTCGGAGGGCATCGACTATTTCTATGGAATCTCCTCGTTCATGATCAGCCTGAGCGAGCAGTTCGAGGAGGCCGGCCGAGGCGGCGGGAGTCCCGAGATGCGCCGCATGCTCCGTGACCCCCGCGTGCTCCTGCGCCTCCTCAAGGGTGTGCTGAGCGCTCGGTTGCGCGGCAGTCCCTTGCGCCCCCGCGACCTGTGGAGACCCAAGGGGATCATCTGCGGCGGCATGGATACCGCCGTGTACCGCGAGCGCATCCGCGCCATGTGGGGCGAGTACCCGCGCGAGGGGTACGGGTGCTCCGAGTTCGGGTTTCTCGCCAACCAGCACTACGCGGCCACCGGCATGGTGCCGTGCGTGCAGACCTGCTATTTCGAGTTCCTCCCGCTGGAGGAATACGAGAAGTGGAAGCGGGATCGGGCGCACCGTCCCTCGCTGCGGCGCCTGTCCGAGGTCGAGACCGGCCGCGACTATGCGCTCATCGGCACGAACTTCTTCGGGGGGGTGCTCGTTCGCT
>DASRZR010000017.1:0-3916 GCA_035686185.1 Spirochaetia bacterium
TGGCCGTTGGTCTGCTTGACCAGCCGACGGGTGCTCCCGTCGTAGAACACCGCCTCCGAGCTGTCGATGTCGAAGTCCAGGCTCTGGCCGGTGAACGTGTCGGTCTGGCCTCCCCGCGTGAGGGTGTAGGTAACGTCCCCCACCGCGCTCATCGTGCGGCGCGTCTGGTTGAACGTGAGGCTGGCGGCCTTGATGGACTGCAGCGTCCCGTCCTTGTTGTCCTTCACCTCCACCACGACGTCCCCGCGAAGGATCACGTACTTCTCGCCGGTGTCCGCCTGCGTGAAGTACTCCGACTGGCGCGCGGAGCGCACGGTGACCGACCGCCGACCGGGGGCGGGAACGGCGGGCAGCGTCACCTTGTAGTGCGACGCCAGGCGGTTCTGCAGGTCGGACCGGGACCCCGAGTCGTCCAGGCCGAGCTGTCGGCACCACGTCACCAGCTCGTAGTAGCTCGCCGTGCTGATGTCCCGCGCCGTGGTGTCCGCCACCATGGCCTGCGCGGTGGGCGCGGCCTTGCCGGCCGGCGCGGGAGGCGCGGCGAACTCCTGTGCCACGGCCGAGGCGGACGCGGCGCCGGGGACCGCGGCACTCGGCGCCGCGGGAACGCGGAACTCGGAAGCGGCGGCGGACTGCGCGGATGCGCTGGGAGAGACGGCCACGAGGATCAGGGCGACGAGCGCCGCAATCATCCGGTCGTCACCCGGGAGGCGGCGAGCGCGCGTTTCAAGTAGCGGCCGGTCCAGGAGCCTTCCGCGCGGGCCACCTGCTCCGGGGTGCCGGCCGCCACCACGGTGCCGCCGCGGTCCCCACCCTCCGGACCCAGATCGATCACCCAGTCCGCGCCGGCAATGACGTCGAGGTTGTGCTCGATGAGCGCCACGGTGTTCCCGGCGTCCACGAGCTTCTGCAGGACCTCCATCAGCTTCTTCACGTCGGCGAAGTGGAGGCCCGTGGTGGGCTCGTCCAGGATGTAGAACGTGCGCCCCGTGCTGCGCCGGGACAGCTCGAGGGAAAGCTTCACGCGCTGCGCCTCACCGCCGGAGAGCGTGAGCGCCGACTGCCCGAGGGACACGTAGCCAAGGCCCACGTCGAGCAGCGTCGAGAGCTTGGGGGCGAGCGTGGGGATGTGGCGGAAGAACTCCCGCGCCTCCTCCACGGTCATCTCCAGCACCTCGTGGATGTTCTTCCCCTTGTACCGCACGTCCAGCGTCTCCCGGTTGTAGCGCCGGCCCTTGCAGGCATCGCAGGTCACGTATACGTCCGGCAGGAAGTGCATCTCGATGCGGATCGTGCCGGCTCCCTGGCACTTCTCACAGCGCCCGCCCTTCACGTTGAAGGAAAAGCGGCCGGCCTTGTAGCCCTTGGCGCGGGCCTCCGGCAACTGGGCGAAGAGGCTGCGCACCGGGCCGAACAGGCCCACGTAGGTGGCCGGGTTGGATCGCGGCGTCCGGCCGATGGGGCTCTGGTCGATGTTGATGACCTTGTCCACCTCCTCGGCCCCGGAGATGTCCTTGTAGTCGCCTTCCGGCAGTCGGGTGGCGTTCACGCGGTTGGAAAGCGCGGGGAACAGCAGGTCGGACAGCAGCGTGGACTTGCCGGATCCGGAGACGCCGGTGATCGCAATCATCCGGCCAAGGGGGAACTCCACGTCGATGTCCTTGAGGTTGTGCTCCCGGGCCCCTCGGAGCGTGACCGTCTTCCCCGACCCGGGCCGTCTCCCGGGCGGCCGGGGGATGGTGAGCGCTCCCGAGAGGTACTGGCCGGTAAGCGACCGCGGGTTGGCGCACACCTCCTCCAGGGTCCCCGCCGCCACCACGTGGCCGCCGTGCACGCCGGCCCCGGGACCGAGGTCCACGATGTAGTCCGCCGTCCGCAGCGTCTGCTCGTCGTGCTCCACCACGATGAGCGTGTTGCCGATGTCGCGCAGGTGCTTCAGCGTGTCGATGAGAAGCGTGTTGTCCCGCTGGTGCAGGCCGATCGTCGGCTCGTCCAGGATGTACAGCACGCCCACCAGGGAGGAACCGATCTGCGTGGCGAGCCGTATCCGCTGCGCCTCCCCGCCGGACAGCGTGCTGGCCCGGCGTTCCAGCGTCAGGTAGTCCAGCCCCACGTTCTTCATGAACGTGAGCCGGGCGGATATCTCTTTCAGTATCTGGCGGGAGATCTTCTGCGAGGCAGGGCTCAAGGGAAGCCCGGCGAAGAACTCCAGGGAGTCGCGCACGGAAAGCTGCGTCGCCTCGTGGATGTTGCGGTCCCCCACGGTCACCGCCAGGACCTCCGGCTTCAGTCGTCGACCCCCGCAGGCGCGGCAGTCCTTCTGCGCCATGAAGCCTTCCATCCACTCCTTGACCTGCTCCGAGCTGCTCTCCAGGTAGCGGCGCTTCAGGTCGTTCAGCACTCCCCGGAACCCGCCCTGGAACTCCCACTTGCCGCGGCCGTCCCGGCTTTCGTACTTGAAGCCGATCTTCTCCTTCGTGCCGTTGAGGATGGCGTCCAGCACGCCCTTGGGAAGCTCGTCCAGCGGAGTGTCCAGGCTGAACTTGAAGTGCCGGGCCAGGGACTCGAACTGGCTGCGGTGCCAGTTCGCCTTCGGGTTGTACGGCGCGATCCCGCCCTCGTTGAAGGAGAGCCCGGGGTCCGGCACCACCAGGCGGGGATCGAACTCCAGCGTCACGCCGAGCCCGGAGCACTCTTCGCAGGCCCCGAAGGGGTTGTTGAACGAGAACAGCCGGGGCTGCAGCTCGGGGATGCTGATGCCGCAGGTGGGGCAGGAACTCTTCTGGGAGAACAGGATCTCCCGTTCCCCGGCCTTGTCCCGGACCTGCGCAATCAGGGTGCCGCCGGAGGTCTCCAGCGCGCCTTCCACCGACTCGGAGAACCGGCGCCGGTTCTCCGGGGAGACGACCAGCCGGTCCACCACGATCTCGATCGTGTGCTTGCGCTTGCGGTCCAGCTCGATCTTCTCATCCAGGGTCCTGATCTCCCCGTCCACGCGCACCCGCACGTATCCCATGCGGCGCGCGTCCTCCAGGATCTTCTGGTGCTCGCCCTTGCGCGCTCCCACGACCGGGGCCAGGAGCACGACCTTCGCGCCCTGCGGCAGCACGAGCAGGCTGTCCACCACCTGGTCCACCGACTGCTCCTGGATCTCGCGGCCGCATCGGGGGCAGTGCGGGATCCCGACCCTCGCGTACAGCAGGCGCAGGTAGTCGTAGATCTCGGTGACCGTGCCCACCGTGGAACGGGGGTTGCGATGCGTGCTCTTCTGCTCGATGGCAATGGCCGGGGACAGGCCCTCGATGTAGTCCAGGTCCGGCTTGTCCAGGCGCCCGAGGAACTGGCGGGCGTAGGAGGAGAGGGACTCGACGTAGCGGCGCTGGCCCTCCGCGAAGATCGTATCGAAGGCCAGGGAGGACTTGCCGGAGCCGCTGAGGCCCGAGACGACCACCAGCGCGTCCCGCGGCAGCTCCACGTCGATGTTCTTGAGGTTGTGCTCGCGTGCGCCGCGGACGATGATGCTCTTCATCGGCGGTCGTCCGCGTCCGGGCCGTCGTCCTCCTCCCGCTCCACGGCTCGCCGACGGGGGCCGTCCTCCGCCGGCTCCTCCGCGGGTTGCGGGGCCGCCGTCCGGGCACGCTTTGCCGGCTTCGCGAACCGGGTGGTGGGCACCAGGCGGCGACGGCTCTTGGTGGATGCAATGAAAAACACCAGCGGCAGGAGCAGGATCAGGAACAGCGAGGCGGCGATGACCTCCGTGGAGGTGAACACCTTGGCGTACAGCCCGGAATCCATCGGGCCATAGTAGCCTCGCCTCCGTGGGATGGCAAGCAATCGGCCCGGGGCGCGCGTCAGCCCTTCAGGGTGACGATGGTCTTTCCGTATCCGCCCTCCTCCGGCAGGGAGAAGCGGAAAC
>DASRZR010000018.1:0-3761 GCA_035686185.1 Spirochaetia bacterium
TCGTTGGCCCGGACCAGGAAGCCGGCGGACCGGGCCAGCCGGGATACCGCGCCGGAGCCCGCAAAGGGGTCCAGGAACGTACTGCGGCCCGGTTGCACCGAAAGACCCGAGAGGACGCCGTGGATAAAGGGAAGCAGCGCGCGCTTGTTGCCGATGTAGGCGATGAGCTGGGTGCGCAGGTACGGGTCGGCGAGGTCCAAGGTCAGTCGGGAGAGTAGGTGGCCCGGTTCCTGTCCGTCTCGAAGACCTCCACGAGCGTGACCGCCGCCTGCGGCATCTGCTCGTGCACCCGGTCATAGACCAGCCGGGCGATGCGCTCCGCGCTGGGGCAGCCGTCGGCGAAGGCGGGGTGGTCGTTCAAGCTGGTGTGGTCCAGCTCGTCGGTGATCCGGCGCAGCGCGGCCTTGAGGACCCCGAAGTCCAGCAGCATCCCCCCCTCGTCCAGCTCCCGGCCGGAAGCGGTCACGAATACCTTGTAGTTGTGGCCGTGAAGCCGCTCGCACTTGCCGTGGTACCGGGTGAGAAAGTGGGCGGCCGCAAAGCCGTCTTCAACGCGGACAGTGTACATGAGAGGTCTCCACGGCAGAGCATAGTCATTTGAATGGGTGAATGCAAACGCGCGGCCGGTCGCGCTTGATTCGAGACGGCTCGGCCGTTAGCATTCCTCGATGCCTGATCCCCTGGTGCCCGATCCCACGGTGCTGGACCCCACGGTGCTGGACCCCACGGTGCCTGACCCCTCCACGCCTGACCCCACGCTTGCCGAGGTGTTTGCGGGCATACCGCTCGAGGAAACGCGCGGCGACATGGCCCGCCCGATCTCGGGGATTGCCTACGATTCCCGCGACGTGGAGCCGGGGTACCTGTTCGCCGCGCTGGACGGCCTGCATACCGACGGGCACCGCTGGGTGGGAGACGCCGTGCGACGCGGCGCGGTGGCGGTCCTGCACTCCCGGCCGCTCCCGGACGTGCCCTCGAGCGTGACCTGCATCCGCGTGGCCTCGCCGCGCACGGTGCTGTCACCGGCCGCCGCGGCGTTCTACCGGCACCCGTCCCGGGAGATCCGCGTGATCGGGGTCACGGGCACGGACGGGAAAAGCTCCACCGTCTGGTTCATCTCCCAGCTCATCGGCATGCTCGGAGGCCGGGCGGGATTCCTGTCCACGGTGTCCTTCCAGACGGGGGACGAGGTGGTGAAGAACCCGTTCCGCCAGTCGACGCCGGAGGCCACGGAAATCCACGGCATGCTGCGGGAAATGGTCAGCCGGGGCCGGCAGTACGCCGTGGTGGAAGCCACCTCCCACGGCCTGTCCCGCCGGACGAACCGGCTGGGCGACGTGCAGTTCGACGTAGCCGTCCTGACGAACGTCACGCACGAGCACCTGGAGTTCCACGGCTCCTTCGAGCAGTACCGCTCCGACAAGGCGAACCTGTTCCGGGCCGTGACGCCGGAGTCCGACAAGGCGGTGAGATGCCCGCGCTTCGTCGTGGTGAACTCCGACGACCCCAGCGCCGAGTACTTCGCGGAAGCCTCCCGGGTGCCGGTGCGCCGCTACGGCCAGCGCGGAGATCTCTCGGCGCGCTCCGTGCACAGCGACCTCTCCGGAAGCTCGTTCCGCCTCGCGTGGGCCTCGGAAGAGGCCGAGGCCCGCATCCGCATCCCGGGACCGTTCTGGGTCGACAACGCGCTGGCCGCCGTGCTTGCAGTCTCCGGCATTCTGCAGACGCCCATCCGCGAGCTCGCGCCGTTGCTGGGCCGGCTCACCGGCGTGCCCGGCCGGATGGACTACGTGAGCCGCGGCCAGCCCTTTGCGGTCATCGTGGACTACGCGCATACCCCCGGCGCGTTCCGACGCCTCTTCCCCTGGGTCCGCGCCCACACCCCGGGAAAGCTCACCGCCGTGTTCGGCTCCGCGGGTGAGCGCGACCGGGAGAAGCGGCAGATGCAGGGGCAGGCCGCTTCCGAGCTGTGCGACACCGTGGTGCTCACCGACGAAGACCCCCGCGGAGAGGACCGCGTGGCGATCCTGGAGCAGGTCGCGGCTGGCTGCACCGGGCGCACACGGGGCAAAGACCTGTTCCTGGTGCCGGACCGGCGGGAGGCCATCGCCCTTGCGCTGTCCCGGGCGCGGCCCGGAGACTCGGTGCTCCTCCTCGGCAAGGGTCACGAGGCGAGCATCATCGGGCCTGCTGGTCCCGCTGCCTGGGACGAGAGGGCCGAGGCCGAAGCCGGGCTGGCCCGGCTCGGCTACGGGGGGTGAGCATCTCCCGGCGTCCCCTGCCTCACGCGGCCGCGGCTGTTCTCCTCGTCCTGGCCGCGGCGGCATTTCCCGCAAGGTCCGAAGGCGACACCCTGAACGCGAGGCTGGAAATCGACGCGGAGGCGGCTTCCGGCCTGCCAGCCGCTTCCGACCTGGCCGCTGGCGTCGAACGGCTGTTCGACTCCCAGCTCGGCAGCCTGGTGTCCGTGGACTTCGGCGCGCCGGAGGGAGCCCCCGCCTCCGGCCGGGCCGTTCGGATCCGGGTGCGGCCCGACGGCGGCGGATACGTCGTCTCAACTGATTTCTCCGCGGACGGTCAGTTGCGGCCGGGCACGATGAGTTCCCTGGACTCCCGGGTCCCGGCCGCAAGCCCTTCGAGCCTCGCCGCCACGATTTCCTCCGACATCGCGTTCCTCTACTTCTCCGCGCGTGGGCTGTCCACCCTTCCCCTTTCTCCGCCGCCGGTGCTCCTGGCGTCCGTGGGGCTGGAGGCCCTTGGCGAGCTGACGGGCTGGGACACGAAAGAGCTGGAACCCGTTGGCATCTCGGGTCATGGCGATGAGTTCACGCTGTGCTTTGCGCACCGCTACCTCACGCTGGGACCGTACGCCACGGTGAATGAGGACACGGCTCGTGACCTCCTGGCCCAGCCGGGCCAGGAGCCGCTGCAGATATCCGGGGCCGCCACCGGCCTGGACGGCGAGCTGGTGCTCCTCTCCCAGCAGGCCGGCTCCCTGGTGTCCGTGAGCCCGCGGCTGGGGACGCGCGCCGTGGTGCCGGCTCCGGGACTCTCCGCCCTGCCGGCGCGGCTGCTCGGCTCGAACCTCGTCCTCTCCCTTCCGGGAGACGGGTCCGCGGGGCTCCTTGCCTACACGCGGGACGGGACCCGGGGACCCGTCCGGGTGGCCGTTGCCGGTTCGTACGTTTCTGCCATGGACCGGGATGCGGAAGGCAACATCTGGGCCTGGGACGCCGGGGAGCGGCGCATCCGAGTGCTGACGGCCACGGGCCGGGAAATCCACGCCATCCGCCCCCTGCTCAGCGCGTCCACCATGCCTCTCCCGCAGCAGCTTGCCGTGTTCGATGACGGGAGCTTCCTGCTCGCCGGCTCCTCCGAGGTGTGGAAGTTCGAGAGCTCCGGCATTCCGGTGTGGCGCCTCTCCCGGATTCCGGGCCGGCCCGGGGAGAGCCTGCCGGCCTCGATGGACCTGGCCGTGGACCGGTCCGCCGGCACGATCGTCCTGCTGGATCAGCAGTCCCGACGGCTCCTGGTATTTTCCCCGGCACCGACGCCGGACCAGGCGCCGCTCGTCCCGGTCCTGGCGCGCCTGGACGGGCGCAGGTCGGCCGACCTGCAGCAGGCTTCCACCCTCGCGCGGACCCTTGGCCTGGACCTGGCCGCGTGGAGCTACGCGGACCGGGAGGCGGCGGGCGGCGGCTCTGAGCGTGATCTCACGCTCGCGCGCCGCTCGCTGCTGTCGGACAAGGCGGCGGCCTTCG
>DASRZR010000019.1:0-4420 GCA_035686185.1 Spirochaetia bacterium
AATGGGCACCACCTTTGCGGAGATCATGGCGGCGAACGCGATGTAGTTGGCGTAGAACGGTTCCCGGACCAGGATCTCGTCCCCCGGGTCGCACACGGCGGACAGCGCGAAGAAGATCGCCTCGCTGCCTCCCACGGTCACCGCCACGTCCCGCGGCTCGATGGTGTGACCGTAGCGCCGGTGGTAGGCGGCGATGGACTCCCGCAGCGGCGGGATCCCGAGTGACGGGCTGTAGGCCAGCACGTCCGCGTTGAAGTTGCGGTAGGCGTCGATCACCGGCTGCGGCGTCTTGATGTCCGGCTGGCCGATGTTCAGGTGGTGGACACGCGTGCCGCGCAGCTTGGCCGCGTCCGCCAGGGGCGTGAGCTTGCGGATGGGGGACAGCGGGACGGCCCCGCCTCTCTGCGACAATAGAAGGCGTCTCTGCTCCATGGATCGGGACGAAACCTCTTCAGCAGATACTAAGGAAAAGCGGGCCGGGGGTCAACGCGGGGCGACGCTCACGGCACGCCGGCCCGCAGCTTGCGCCGCGGCGTGCGTCCCAGCAGCATCGCCAGCCGGGACGTGGCCGGGATGCGCTCCAGCACGATCTTGATGGAGGCCGTGACCGGCACGGCCAGCAGGACACCGGCGGCTCCCCACATCCAACCCCAGAAGAACAGGGAAAGGAAGATCACGAAGAAGGAGAGGTCCAGTCGTTCCCCCAGGAACTTCGGCTCGATGAGGTTGGAGATCGTCACGTGCAGGACCGCCAGGCTCCCGATGACGGACAACACCATGACCGGCCCGGGGTACTGCACGGCGGTGATGAGGGAAGGCAGCGCCACCGCCGTGATGGGGCCCAGCGTGGGCACGAAGTTCAGCAGGATGGCGAAGAACCCCCACGTGACGGCGAACTCCACGCGAAAGGCCAGCAGGATGACGGCCGTGCCCACGCCGATGAACAGGCTCACCAGGGCCTTGATGCCCAGGAACGCACGGAGATGACGGTCGATGTGCTTCAGCATGATGGGCACCATGCTGTGGCGACGCGGGAACACGGTAAGGACCATGCGGATGACGCGGTACTTTCCCAGCAGGAGGATGATGGCGAAGAAGAAGATCAGCGTGAACTCGGACAGGATGCGGAGGCTGGACCGCGCGATCCCCATCAGGAGGGGGCGCAGCGGCATGGTGCGAAGCTCCTCGAACGGGTCGATGGCGAACGTCACTCCCATGCTCCGCTCCAGGGTCTCCAGCATGTTCTGGGCGCGGGCCAGGATCTCCTCCTGGAATCTCGGGAAGCTCCGGGCGAAGTGGGGGAGATCGAAGACGATGAGCACGCCGATGCCGGAGAACACCGCGGCGAAGAACACGATGGAGATCAGGGAGGCGAGCCAGAACTTCAGGCGCACCCGGGTGGTGAGCAGGACCACCAGCGGATCGATGAGGTACACGAGCAGGACCGTGAGCAGGAGCGCGATCACCACCGGCGCGGCGAACTTCAGCGCTGCCCCGGTCAGGAACACCACGATGGTCATCAGGAGCCGGTGCGTTGTGCGATCCGGCGTCGGAGGCAGCATATCCACCAATCGATCAGAACGGGCACCGGCTGTCAAGGGAGGAGGCGCGCCCCCGGGCGGGGCGCTCTCCCCCGGCGCCCAGTGGAAGAGTTTTCGTGGTATCGAATATACTTGCCGGCCATGGGGAAAATAGCGGTCGTGGCCATCGGGGGGAACTCGCTGATCCGGGATACCGCCCACCAGACGGTGGAGGACCAGGAGGAGGCGCTGAGGGACACCGCCAGCCACCTGGCGGACATGATCGCGCAGGGGTGGGACCTCGCCATCGGGCATGGCAACGGTCCCCAGGTCGGTTTCATCCTGCGCCGGTCGGAGATCGCCCACCGGGCGGAAGGAATGCACGAAGTGCCACTGGACGTGTGCGGGGCCGACACGCAGGGGGCTATCGGCTACGAGCTGCAGCAGGCCCTGCAGAACGAGCTGTTCCACCGCGGCATACGGGACAAGAACGTGGCCACGATCATCACACAGGTGCTGGTGGACACGAAGGACCCGGCCTTCGCCTCTCCCAGCAAGCCCATCGGCGGTTTCATGGATGCGGCGGAGGCCGGCCGACGGCGGGAAATGGGGTGGTCCGTCATGGAAGACGCCGGGCGCGGGTGGCGGCGCGTGGTGGCCTCCCCGCTGCCGAAGGAGATCGTGGAGCTGGATTCCATCAAGGCCATCCTGAGGGACGGCATCACCGTCATCGCCGTGGGCGGCGGCGGGATCCCGGTCGTGGACGTGGGTGACGGCGAATACCGCGGAACGGCGGCGGTCATCGACAAGGACTTCGCCTGCAGCCTGCTGGCCCGGGAGATCGGCGCGGAGCTGTTCCTCATCGCCACCGCGGTGGAACGGGTGGCCCTGGGCTTCGGCACGCCGTCCCAGCGCTGGGTGGATCACCTGACGCTGGCGGAGGCGGAGGCGCTGCTGGCGGAGGGCACGCACTTCGCGCGGGGCTCCATGGCGCCGAAGATCCAGGCCATCATCTGGTACCTGAAGGCCGGCGGGAAGAGGGCGCTCATCACCAGCCCCGCATGCATCGGACGGGCGCTGCGCGGAGAGACGGGGACGTGGATCGAGCCGTAGCCCGGCCCGGAGAGGCACGGCCGTAGAGGAGGCACACATGGGACCGCATGGCGGACGCGAGTCGTTCGAGGCCCGGCGCCGGAAGGAGCAGGTTGCGTTCCTCGTGGTGAAGTTCCTGCGGATGCACATCGCTTTCCGGCAGATCGCCTCCGAGTTCCATGACCGGCTGGCGGACGGCACGCTTCCATCCGCCGGCCTGTTCCGCCGCGTCTCCGACCTGGCGCAGAGCATCGGGTTCGACCTGAAGGAGCTCGCCCACGCGCTGTTTCGCACGCGCAACGGAGCGGACAGCCCGCCGGCTCCTTCCCGGAGCTCCGACCGGCTGGCCGCCGCGAAGACGGCCCTGGAGAGGCGCTTCCTGGATTCCTCCATCGGGACCGGCTACCACCTGCTCCTGATCCTGCTGGAGTCCCTGTATCAGATCGAGCGCTACTCCCCGGAGCTGGACCGCGAGATGAAGGAGATCGACCAGGTCATGGAGCTCTCCCGCGCGCCGAAGATGGGAGCCGATCAGCGTGCGGAGCTGGAGAGCCTCCACACGCTGGACCAGTTCAGCGCCCGGCTGGCGCAGGACTCCACCGAGCTCGCCCAGATAGTGATCCGCCGCTGCGCGGACCTGCTGGAGGCAACCGCCAAGGTGGTCCGCCGTTTCGGCTCCAGCGCCACGGACAACGAGATCCTCGTGCTGAATCTCCTGAGGAGCCGTGACCTGGTGGAGCAGGTGTACGGGGAAGGGTCAGCGGAGGAGATCCTCGCGGACCTGTGCGGCAAGGCCGGCTTCCGGGGACGCACGGGAACGGAACGCGCGCTCGCGCTCGTGCGCTCCCGGTGCGGCAACGTCAACGGCCTGGAGACGGAGTCGGGTCTGGTGGCCGGCTCGGCGCCAGCATCAGCCTCTTGACCAGCAGGGTCGCGTAGCTGCCCCGGGGCAGGAAGAACGAGAGCACGATCTTCTGGCGGCCCGGATACATTTCATCGTCAGCGGCCGGCGTCACCTCCAGGTCCTGCGGCCGCACCACGGCGGCCCGCATCACGCCTCCCACGCTGATCCCCCGCATCTGTCGCACGCGAAGATCCGTCAGCCGGATGCCTTCCTCCTCCAGGACCGAGGAGAGGATGCGGGAAACCGTGGCATCTTCCACGGACGTGTCGTAGCCGGGGACCGGCAGCTCCGTGCCCCCCAGCTCCGCGGCCAGCGCCTCCGGCACGCGGTGGTAGAAGAGCAGCTCCCCAAACGGCGAGCGAAGCGGCGTCAGCGCCGCGTGGTGTGAGGCGGCCACCGCCGCCAGCCAGCGCGACAGGACCTGGTTGAACAGGAACGACTGGTACGCGTTCAGCGCCAGCACCAGGAACCTCCTGTCGATCCGCTCCAGGGCCTTGTGGAACGCGCCGCGGCTCTCCTGCAGGCAGGCCAGCACCCGCGCGTATTCCCCAAACGTGAGCCCGGCGCACTTCTCCCACTGTCCCCAGTGCTCGAGCACGCACTGCTTCAGCGCGCGCGTCTTCTTGTCGTCGTGCTTCGACGGCGTGAACCACAGCCGCAGCGCCCGTTCCCGCTTGCCGAGGAAGATCGCCTTGCCCATGAAGCCGGCCCCGTGACGCGCGGACCCGAACCTCTGGGCGTCGAAGTAGTTCGGGAACCCGAGCGCGGCCACCTCTGGACCGGCCGCCGCGACGCGCGAGGCCTCCGGCCCGGTGAGATCGCGCAGCGTGATGCGAAACCGGTTCCCCCGCACGTCCCGGGCGGACACCGCGTGGTCGGACCATCCCAGGAACTCCGCGCGGAA
>DASRZR010000020.1:0-4821 GCA_035686185.1 Spirochaetia bacterium
GGCTACGGGGATCTCGTCGTGAGCTCGGGCCTGGGCGGCGTCTACCCCAAGGGGATCAACATCGGCAGGATCCGGGAAATAGCCGCTCCGGCCTACGAGACCTCGCTCGTGCTGCAGGTGCAGCCCATCATCGACTTCGACCGGCTGGAGTACCTGTTCATGATCGAGCCGGAAGGACAGGCGGCCGCCGCCGCCGCGGACGCTGCCCCGGCGCCTGGCGCGTTACTGCCCGGTGCGTCCGCACCTGCTGGCGCCGCCGCGGCCCCCGTGGCAAAACCGGCCCCGGCAGCAGCCCGTCCCGCGCCGGCCCGACCCGCGCCCGCCGTCCCCGCCCCGTCCTCCGCGGCCTCCGGCGCGGCACCGGCTCCCGCGGCGGCATCGACCGGCTCCGGAGGGCAGCCGTGAACCGGGACCTGCGCACCACCATTGCCACGGTCATCGCGCTGGTGATCTGCATCGTGCTGCAGAGCACCATACTCAGTCACGTGGCCATCCGCGGAGTCCGTCCCGACCTCGCGCTGCTGGTCCTGGTGTTCGTCTCCATGCGCCGCGGCCCGATGGTGGGGCAGGTTTCGGGGTTCCTGTCGGGCTTCCTCGAGGACCTGATGAACGTGTCCCCGCTGGGGTTCCACTCCCTGCTGCGGACCGTCATCGGCTACCTCTTCGGCCTGCTCTGGGGCAACGTGTTCATCGACCCGTTCCTCATGCCGATCATCCTGGCCGTAGTGGCCACGCTGCTGAAGGGGCTGATCTCGGGCATCGTGTCGGCGCTGTTCGGGATCGCCTCCTCGGGGTTCATCACGTTCACGGGCCGGCTGTGGATCGAGATGGGATACAACGGCGTGGTGGCGCCGTTCCTCTTTGCGCTGCTCAACCTCCTGCGCGTGTTCAAGCCGGCGGATAAAGAAGGAGCCTGATGGAGTACGGCGAGCGCGACCAGAAGCGGAGGTTCGTCATCCTTACGACGATCTTCTCCGGCGCCCTGGGCCTCCTGGTCGTCAACCTGTTCTGGCTGCAGATCGTCAAGGGGGGAGAGTTCACCCGCCGGGCGCGCACGGTCTCGGAGAGGGAGACGCCCCTGGCAGCCCAGCGCGGGGAGATCTTCGACCGGCGCGCGGATGACCCGCTGGTGTTCAACGTTGACTCGTTCTCCGTGGACCTGGCGCCCGGGGAAGTGCCTTCCAGCCAGCTTCCCGCGCTGTTCGACCGCCTGGCCGCCGCGCTGGACATCCCGGCGTCGGACATCGCGCAGAAGGTGCCCCCCCGCACGTGGCGGCAGTTCCAGCCCATCGAGATCAGGGGCGGCATCACGCTGCGGACCATCTCGACCATTGCGGAGAACATGGAGGACTTCCCCGGGGTGAGCTGGCACAACAAGCCCATCCGCAGCTACGTGGAGTCCGGAACGCTGGCGCACGTCATCGGCTACGTTGGGGACATCACGCGCGAAGAGCTCCAGGTGCTGTACAACAAGAACTACGCGCCCGGGACCACGCTGGGGAAATCCGGCGTGGAGAAGCAGTACGACGACGTGCTGCGGGGCAGGGACGGCAAGCGCTTCCGCGTGGTGGACGTCAAGGAGAAAGGCGTAACCGGGGCGGAGGACAAGATCGAGCCGCCCACGCCCGGGCAGAGCGTCGTGCTCACCATCGACCGCCGCATCCAGCGGCTCGCGGAGCAGGCCCTCGGCCCCCGCAACGGCTCGGTGGTGGTCCTGAAGCCCAGCACGGGGGAGATCCTCGCGCTGGCCAGCTACCCGACGTTCGATCCGAACCGCTTCTTCGCCACCGACGGGTCCGCGTATTTCTCCAAGCTCTCCGTGGATCCGTCGTCCCCGTTCATCGACCGGGCCATCCAGTCCGCCTATCCCCCGGGGTCCACGTTCAAGGTGATCATGACCACGGGCATCGTGGACGACGGAACCATTCCCATCTCGCAGGCGGTGCTGTGCACGGGCAAGATCGAGTTCGGTGACCGCACGTTCAACTGCTGGCTGAAAACGGGACACGGGTACGAGGACCTGTTCGGCGGGCTGGCCCAGTCCTGCGACGTGTACTTCTGGACCATGGGAAACCGCCTGGGCCCGGACAAGATCCTTGCCTACGCCCGGGACTTCGGCGTGGGCTCTCTCACCGGCATCGACCTTCCCGGGGAGGCCACGGGGCTGCTCCCGACTCCGGAGTGGAAGGAGAAGGTGAAGCACAAGCCATGGGTGGGCGGGGACACGCTGAACATCTCCATCGGCCAGGGAGACGTGACGCTCACGCCGCTGCAGCTCGCGGACTCCGTGGCAATGGTGGTGAACGAGGGCAAGGTGTACCGCCCGCACATCCTGCTGCGGACCGTGGACCCGCGCACGGGGCAGACGATCGTGGACAACAAGCCGCAGCTTCTGCACGAGTCCCCGATCAGCCCCCAGACCTTCCAGACGGTCCAGCAGGCCATGCGCGGGGTCATCACCAAGGGCACCGCGGCTCCGGTCATCACGACGAAGGCGGTGGAGATCGCCGGAAAGACCGGTACGGCCCAGGTCGTGGCGGGCGTGGACATCAGGTCGTGGCACTCGTGGTTCGCAGCCTACGGCCCGTACGAGACCCCCAACCCGGATGACCGCGTGGTGGTGGTGGTGATGGTGGAAGCCTCCGACAACTGGGAGTGGTGGGCGCCGAAGGCCGCGAACATCATCTTCCAGGGGATCTTCGCCAACCAGGACTACGAGGACGCCGTGAGCACGCTGAAGCCCTGGTACGTGCCGGTGCCGACGGTGGGAAGGGGCGTGGATTGAAGAAGGTTTCCCTGGCCGCGTTCGACCCCGTGCTGTCCGGCGCCACCGTGGCGCTCCTGGGCATCGGCATCCTGTTCATCTACTCCAGCGGGATCAACGCCAGCGGCGTACAGGTGTCGGCGGAGTACCTGCGGCAGGTGGTCTGGGCTCTCTCGGGGATCGTCCTCATGGTGATCTTCGCCATGCTCAGCTATACGACGCTGCGCATGTTCTCCCTGTACATCTACGCCGGCGGGCTGTTCCTCCTGCTGCTCACTCTCGTGGTGGGCCGGACGGTGAACGGGGCCCGGTCCTGGCTCGGGTTCGCGGTGATCGGGATCCAGCCGGCGGAGTTCATGAAGATCGCCACCATCCTGTTCCTCGCGTCGTACTTCTCCGGCATCGGCAACGGCATCCGGGAGCTTCCCCGGTTCCTGCTCGGGCTGGTGATCGTGCTCGTCCCGATCGGCCTGATCACGCTGCAGCCCGACATGGGGGAGGCGCTGGCCTTCTTCCCGATCTTCCTGCTCATGGCGCTGGTGGCGGGCGCGCAGGTCCGACACCTCCTGTTCATCTTTCTCGTCGGCGTGCTCGCCTTTGCGCTGGCCAGCATCCCGACGCTGCACGCCCGGTCCGGGGCCGGCGGGGTCTCGTTCTTCGGGCTGCTGTCGGATTCCGACATCATGCGCTACCTCCTGCTGGCCGCGGCAGTGGTCACGGGCCTCGCGGCGCTCGGATGGAGATCGTTCCGGCAGCGGTATTTCTTCTGGCTGGCCTGGGCCGGGGGCGTCGTGGTGGCCGCGGGGCTGATGTCCACGGCGCTGCGCATGGTACTGAAGGACTACCAGATCATGCGCCTGGTGATCTTCGTGAACCCCCAGATCGATCCGCAGGGCGCCGGCTGGAACATCATCCAGTCCGTCACGGCCATCGGATCGGGAGGCCTGCACGGGAAGGGGTGGCTCCATGGCACCCAGAGCCACTACCAGTTCCTTCCCCAGCAGAGCACGGACTTCATCTTCTCCATCCTGGCCGAGGAATGGGGCTTCCTCGGCGTGCTCCTGGTGTTCGGGCTGTTCCTCGCCATCTTCCTCCGGGGCATCAGCATCGTGTGGGCCTCCCGGGAAGACTACGCGATGCTCACCGGCACGGGGATACTGTCCATGATCTTCTTCCACGTCCTGGTGAACACCGGCATGACCATGGGGATCATGCCGGTGACCGGCATCCCGCTCATGTTCCTGTCCTACGGCGGCTCGTCGCTGTGGACCGGAATGATCGGCATCGGGATCCTCATGAACATCAGCCGCCGGCGGCTGCGCTACTGACGTGGCCCTGGCCCTCCCTCCCGCGCTCGACCGGATCCTCCGGGCCGTGGAAAAGCCGGGGCGATACGCCGGCGGCGAGTTCGGCGCCACGATCAAGGCGGAGGCAGCGCTCCGCGTGGTCCTCTCCTATCCGGACCTCTACGAGATCGGGATGTCCAATGCCGCGGTCCGCATCCTCTACCACGAGCTGAATCGCCTTTCCGACGTGGCCTGCGAGCGCGTTTTTGCTCCGGCAAGGGACTTCGAGGCGGCGCTGCGGGCCGCCGGTGAGCCGCTTCGGTCCCTGGAGACACACCGCGCGCTTTCGCAGTTCGACGTCATCGGGTTCTCCTTCGGTTACGAGCTCACGCTCACGAACCTGTTGTGCATCCTGGAAACGGGTGGCGTGACCTTGGAAGCGGGCGAGAGGGGACCGCGGGAGCCGATCGTGATCGTGGGCGGCCCGGCGGCCACGAACCCCGCGCCGCTTGGTGTGTTCGCGGACGCCGTGTTCATGGGAGAAGCGGAGGGGTGGATCAGCGAGGTCTTCGCGGACCTGGCCGACATGAAGCGGCGCGGGGCCGGTCGCGGGGAGCTCCTCCAGCGCCTCCAGTCGGAGCCGGCCGTGTGGCACCGGGGGCGCGCGCAGCCGGTGCGACGCGCGTTCTGGCGCGGGTTTGCCGCGTGCGAAGCGCACACCATGCTTCCGGTGCCGAGCATCCGGGTCGTGCAGGACCACGGCACCGTGGA